>JBEKTG010000162.1:0-7380 GCA_049516275.1 Candidatus Acidiferrales bacterium | reverse complement strand
GTGGCCGCTTCGGACTACCTGAAGGTGTTGCCGAATCTCATCGACCGCTGGGTGCCGCGACACATCGCTTCACTCGGCACAGACGGTTTTGGCCGCAGCGAAGGCCGCACCGCGTTGCGCGATTTCTTCGAGGTCGATGGCCGCTTTATCGCGCTGGCAACGTTGCACGAGCTGATGCGCGAGGGCAAGATTGAGCCTTCGGTAGTGCAGAAAGCCATCGTCGAGCTCGGTATCAACCCGGATAAGCCGGACCCACTGACCTACGACGTCGCAGTGCCCTGAGCTTCGCTCAGCGCGCAGGCAATCCGCTGCAGGTGAATCTGTGAGAGCCCGGGCGTGGTCTCCCGGGCACGCCGCTTTTTCTGTTCCCTGAAGGTTCTCCTTCCTCTTTCCGATTACCTCATAGTGACTTAAACCGTCACTTTGTTTCTGAGTCGCACCTGCGTTTGTGACGACGTGACAAAGATTCGCCTGTCCTAAAGTACAGGTTTTCGTGAGCCTTAGCGGATGTTAGCTGATTCACAACTTACGGGCTTGCGGGCTACTTCTTTTGGCGAAGCTGCGTGCTAGGCTGCCACTTTAGGGCAGTTCTAGTACCATGCTCTGCCACTAACCGACACCTATGTCTTCTCGACTTGGCGAAATCCTTGTTAAGGACAGCCTGATCTCCGCGGATCAGCTGAAGCAGGCGCTCGAACACCAGAAAAAAAGCGGTGGGCGTCTGGGAACGTGTCTGGTCAAGTTGGGCCTCGTCAGCGACGACGACATCACCGCGGTTCTCTCTCGCCAATATGGCGTTCCTTCCATCAACCTGAAGTTCTACGAAGTCGATCCGGCGGTGATCAAGCTGGTTCCCCAGGAGACGGCGGTCCGCTACCAGATCGTGCCGCTTTCCCGCGTCGGCTCCACGCTGACGATCGCGATGACCGACCCCACCAACGTCTTCGCGATGGACGACATCAAGTTCATGACCGGCTTCAACGTCGAGCCGGTGGTGGCTTCGGAAACGGCCATCAGTGACGCCATCCACAAGTTCTACGGCGAAGCGGAAAGCGTCGAAGCGCTCGACAAGGTGATGAAGGACCTCACCGGCGATGAGGAAGCCCTCGAACTGGCCGCCGAAGAATCCGAGATGGATCTGGCGAGCCTGGAACGGGCTGCCGAAGAAGCCCCCATCATCAAGCTCTGCAACCTTGTGCTCACCGACGCCGTGAAGCGCGGCGCGAGCGACATCCACATCGAGCCTTACGAGAAGGAATATCGTGTCCGCTTCCGCATAGACGGCGTGCTACAGAACGTCATGGCTCCGCCGATGAAGTTGAAGGACGCCATCACCAGCCGCATCAAGATCATGGCCAAGCTCGATATCAGCGAGAAGCGGCTCCCGCAAGACGGCCGCATCATGATCAAGTACCTCAAGGACAAAAAGAAAAAAGAGCTCGATTTCCGCGTTTCCACCGTCCCGACGCTCTTCGGCGAAAAAATCGTTCTCCGGTTGCTTGACAAGGAGAACCTGCGCCTCGATATGACGAAGCTCGGATTCGAGCCGGAATCTCTTGCCAAGTTCGAGCGCCAGATTCTAAAGCCCTACGGAATGGTGCTGGTCACCGGTCCCACGGGTTCCGGCAAGACGAACACGCTTTATTCCTCCGTGGCACGCCTGAATACGGCCGATACCAACATCATGACGGCCGAGGATCCGGTCGAGTTCCAGTTGGCCGGCATCAACCAGGTACAGATGAAAGAGCAGATCGGGCTGAACTTTGCCTCGGCCCTGCGCGCCTTCCTGCGGCAGGACCCCAACATCATCCTCGTCGGCGAAATCCGCGACTTCGAAACGGCTGAAATTGCCGTCAAAGCCGCCCTCACCGGGCACTTGGTGCTCTCCACGCTGCATACGAATGATGCGCCGTCCACGATCAGCCGATTGATGAATATGGGCATTGAGCCTTTTCTGGTGGCCACCTCGGTGAACCTGATCTGCGCGCAGCGGCTGGTCCGCCGGATCTGCGTGCAATGCAAGGAAGCGCTCCAGGTGCAGCCGGAGGCGCTCATCGATGCGGGCTACACGCCGGAGGAAGCGTCCAAGGTCACTATTCAGCACGGCCGCGGCTGTGGGACCTGCAACAACACCGGTTACAAGGGGCGCGTCGGCCTTTATGAAGTGATGGAAATCAACGACGAGCTCCGCGAACTCATTCTCGTGGGGGCCTCGGCGCTGGAGTTGAAAAAGAAAGCCTTGGAAATGGGAATGATCACGCTGCGCCGCAGCGGCCTCACAAAGGTTGCGCTGGGGCAAACCACCATGGAAGAAGTCTTGCGCGAAACGGTCCTGTAAGGGGGAGAAGATGGCAGGCATCACACTAAGCGAACTTCTGAAGAAAATGATCGAGCTGGGGGGCAGCGATCTGCACCTGTCCACCAACAGCGCGCCGCGCGTGCGCGTACACGGCAAACTGCGCCCGCTGGATATGCCGCCGCTCACGGCGGCGGATACCAAAGCCCTGGCGTACAGCGTGCTCACCGATGTGCAGAAGCACCGGCTGGAAGAAAACCTGGAGCTCGATTTCTCCTTCGGGTTGAAGAGTCTTGCGCGTTTCCGGGGCAACATCTTCCATCAGCGCGGCGCGGTGGCGGCTGTCTTCCGTACGATTCCCTGGGAGATCAAAGGGTTCGACGCTTTGGGGCTTCCTGCGATCGTTCGCACTCTCTGCGAGAAGCCGCGCGGCCTTGTGCTTGTAACCGGACCTACGGGATCCGGCAAGTCCACCACCCTCGCCGCCATGCTCGACAAAATCAACAACGAGCGCGACGAGCACATGATCACCATCGAGGATCCTATCGAGTTCCTCCACAACCACAAGAAGTGCCTGGTCAACCAGCGCGAGGTTCATTCCGATACGCACTCGTTTGCTAATTCGCTCCGCGCCGCTCTCCGTGAAGACCCCGACGTGGTGCTGATCGGCGAAATGCGCGACCTGGAAACCATCGAGTCCGCGCTTCGCATTGCCGAAACAGGGCATTTGACCTTCGCCACCCTGCACACCAATTCCGCCATCTCCACCATCAACCGTATCGTCGACGTGTTTCCCGCGCACCAGCAACCCCAGGTGCGCGCGCAGCTCTCCATGGTGCTGGAAGGCATTCTTTGCCAATCGCTATTGCAGCGCATGGACGGGCGCGGCCGCGCCATGGTGATGGAAATCCTCATCCCGACGGCGGCCATCCGCAACCTTATCCGTGAAGACAAGATTCACCAGATCTATTCGGCCATGCAGACGGGAACGGGCGTCACCGGGATGCAGACGTTCAACCAGAGCCTCGCGAATGCCTATTTCCAGAAAGCCATCACCCTGGAAACGGCTCTTGCGCGCTCGTCCAATCCAGATGAACTGCAGGATTTGATCAACCGGGGAGTAACCTCGCCGGCGACGGGTGGCAGGATGCCCGTCCGGCGCTAGCGGTCATTTAAGAGGGTAAGAGGGAGGTAACAAGTTATGCCGGTATTTACATATCGCGGGACCAACCGGGCGGGCGCCACGGTCACCGGAGAACGCGCCGCGGCGAGCAAGAGCGAACTCGCGTCCATGCTGCGCCGCGAGAGCATCAATGTCAGCAAGCTCTCCGAGAAGGGGAAGGAGTTCAATATCCCCACGTTCGGCACGGGCGTCGAAGCGAAGGAGCTGGCCGTCTTTACGCGCCAGTTCTCCGTGATGATCGACGCGGGCTTGCCTCTCGTGCAGTGCCTGGAGATTCTCGCGGGCCAGCAGGAGAACAAGACCTTTCAGAAGATCCTCACCGGGGTGCGTGGATCGGTCGAGGGCGGCGCCACGTTGTCCACTTCGATGAAGCAGTACGAGAAGGTTTTCGACCCGCTCTACTACAACATGGTGGAGGCGGGCGAGACGGGCGGTATTCTCGACACCATTCTGCAGCGCTTGGCGAGCTACATCGAAAAGAACGTCAAGCTGAAACGGGCCGTGAAATCGGCCATGATTTACCCCGTTTCTGTACTCGGCATTGCGGCGGCGGTGATCACCCTGCTGCTTTGGAAGGTCGTTCCGATCTTCGTGACCCTGTTCAACGGCTTGGATGTCGATCTGCCGTTGCCGACGCGCATCGTAATCGCTCTCAGCAACTTCGTGGGAAGCATTTACGGACTGATGATTTTTGTATTCGCCATCGGCGCCGGAATTGCGACGAAGTTCTGGTACGGCACTCCGCAGGGTCGGATGATGATCGACGGCCTGCTGCTGAAGGTCCCGGTCGTCGGCGACGTCCTGCGCAAAATTGCCGTGGCGCGCTTCACACGAACCCTGGGAACGCTGATCTCAAGCGGCGTCCCCATTCTCGAGGGCCTCGATATTACCGCCCGCACATCGGGAAACGCCGTAGTGGAAAAAGCCATTTCCGAGACGCGGAAAGCGGTGGAGGCGGGCCGCTCGCTGGTCGATCCCCTGAAGGAAACGGATGTATTCCCCGGCATGGTTACGCAGATGATTGGCGTCGGCGAGCAGACCGGCGCGATGGACGCGATGCTCCAGAAGATCGCGGACTTCTACGAGGACGAAGTCGATGCGGCGGTGAAAGACATGCTGACCGCCATCGAGCCGATCATGATCGTGTTTCTCGGCGTGGTTGTCGGCGGCGTCGTAATTTCCATGTACTTGCCGCTGTTCTCGCTGATTAACAAACTCGCAGGTCACTAGAGCCTGGCTGCCTTCGCATGCAGGCGGGGAACTTTCGCCGCGCCTGCCCGAAATCCGAAGCGCCGGCGGCATTTCGGGGTGCCGGCCGCAGGGTTGAGTGGGGCTAAGGAATCGTTATTTCGTTATGAAAAATACGCCGACTGCTAACGAGTGGCTGCCGTGGCTTGGCCGCGTGCGGTTTTTGATCATCACGTTTCTCGTGATGGTGGTCGTAGTCGTCCGGCAGTTGACGGTGGTTCGGCCGCCGCTCCACACGCTGATTCCCATTATCGTTTTGTGGTACACCCTGGCGGTTCTCTATTCGATTCTGCATCGCTGGGTTCCACGGGCGCGCTGGCAGGCGCCACTCCAGATGATCCTGGATATCGTGATCATCACGGGCGTTGTGTACGCGACCGGCGCCCAGGACAGCGATTTCATTTCGCTCTACCTGCTGGCCATCCTGATGGGCAGCATTCTTTTCTCCGGCCGGGGCGCCTTTCTGGTCGCCAGCGGCAGTTTCGTGCTTCTCGGATGCGTGGTCGAACTGGCCTATTACGGCCTGATCCCGCCAACCGCCAACTCCATCACCGCGCCCCACTCGCTTGAATCGTGGCTCGCCATCAATCTTTTCGCATTCCTGGCGGTTGCTTACCTCGGGACTCTGCTTACCCGCACCATTCGCGCCAAGGGTGTGGAACTGGAGGAGAAACGGGAAGAGCTTAAGGACCTCCAGGCGTTTAACCAGAACATTATCGAATCCATGCGTGGCGGACTCCTTACCACCGATCTTGAGGGGCGTGTTCTTCTGCTGAATCGTGCTGGTGCGGAAATTACCGGACAGCCTTCGGGCTCGATTCATGGCGCCCACGTTCGAGATATGTTTCCCGGCTTCTGGCCGGTGGAACTGGATCCGAAAGGGAATCCGCGCGCGCTGCGCAAGGAACTTGAGTTCCGGACGCCGTCGGGCCAAAACCTTTTTCTGGGGATCTCGATATCGCTGCTGCGTTCGGCACAGAATCAAGCCAGCGGCTTTGTATTCAATTTCCAGGACCTTACGGAACTGAAGCGTTTGGAACGCGAGGTTGTCACCAAGGAGCGCATGGCTGCGCTCGGGCGTCTCTCCGCTGCCATCGCCCATGAAATTCGTCAACCGCTCACTGCGATGACCGGGGCGCTCAAAGAGCTCGCGCGACTCGCTCCCCTCGAAGACGACGACAAGAGGCTGGTACAGATCGTCAGCCGTGAATCACAGCGCTTGAATCAGATCATCACGGAGTTTCTCGATTATTCTCGCGAGAAAGTCTACAAGTTCACCGACGTGGATGTCTCCAGCCTCGTGGAAGAAACGCTCTTGCTCATGGAGCGGGATAAGAGTGCTGCCGGCAAACACCGGATCGAACGGCACTTTCCGCCGCAGCGTCTCCGCGCTCACGCCGATCGTGACGCCCTGAAGCAGGTCTTCTGGAATCTTTGCAACAACGCCCTGCGCGCGATGCCCGAGGGCGGAGTTCTGTCCGTCGCTTTGTCGTACGACGAAGAGGTGGTGCGTTTTTCCGTGCGAGATACCGGAATGGGCCTGGACCCCCACGATGCCGCTCGTCTTTTCGAGCCGTTTCAATCCCGTTTTGTGGGTGGCATTGGGCTCGGTCTCGCCATCGTGTATCAGATATTGCAGGCGCATCATGGCCTCATTCGCGTCGAAACCGAAAAAGGCGCCGGGGCCGAATTCATCGTGGAGTTGCCGCGGTCTGTTTCCGCTTCCGCGAGGCCGGCCTCGCGGCCTGCGGCGGTGCGGGAAGCCGAAGCGGTAGCCGTCGCAGAATTGGCGCGTCCAGCAGGGAAGGGGTAGCACTCGAATGGCTCAGCTGTTAATTGTCGACGACGAGCGATCCATCTGCGAATTGCTCGAAATCAGTTTCCGCAAGCAAGGCCACAAAGTGGAAGTGGCCACCAGCGGAGACGCCGCCAAGCGCCGCCTCGCTTCGCAGATGTTCGACATCGTGGTGTCCGATATTTGCATGCCCGACATGGATGGAGTCGAGCTGCTGCGCTATTCCAAGGAAGTGTCGCCCTCGACCACTTTTATTCTGGTAACGGGCGTCCCCACCATCGACACGGCCATCGACGCCGTGAATTTCGGAGCCGATCGCTATGTGGTCAAAGGCGACCGCCTCATCGACGAGCTTCGCCCCGCGGTTCAGCAGTGCGTCGATAGCCTCGCCCTGAAGAAGGAAGCGGGTTATCTCCGTCGCGAACTCCGCCGGCTCACCGGGCTCGATCACATCATCGGCACCAGCGCGAAGATGCGCGCGATCTTCGATCTGATTGAAAATATCGCGCCGCAGAACAGCCGGGTGCTGATCACCGGAGAAAGCGGAACCGGTAAAGAACTCGTTGCACGTGCCATTCATGAAAATAGCGCCCGGGCCAAAAACCCTTTTATCACCATCAACTGCGGAGCCTTTCCGGAAACACTCCTGGAATCGGAGCTCTTTGGCTACATGAAGGGGGCCTTCACCGGGGCCAACGAAAACCGTCACGGACTCTTCCAGGCCGCGCACGGCGGCACTCTTTTTATGGACGAAGTCGGCAACATGAGCGTCACCATGCAGGTGAAGCTCTATCGCGTGCTGCAGGAAGGGAAGGTTCGCCCCATCGGCAGCACCGAGGAATCCGACGTGGACGTCCG
>JBEKTG010000161.1:0-7934 GCA_049516275.1 Candidatus Acidiferrales bacterium | reverse complement strand
TGAAGGTTTACGAGACCGACCTGGGCGAAATGATCGTCCAACTGCGCAACGAGCCACCCTACCACCTGATGACGCCGGCGATGCATCTTACGCGCGCCGAGATTGCGGACCTTTTTCGTGAAAAGCTGGGCGGCGTCGAGAGCGACGATCCGCAGCATCTGGTGGGCATCGCGCGCCGCGCGCTGCGAAAAGTCTTTTTCTCCGCAGAGATGGGGATTTCCGGAGCAAATTTCCTGGTCGCCGATTCGGGAATGATGGCGCTCACCACCAACGAAGGCAACGGACGCCTCGGCACCAGCCTTCCGCGCATACACGTCGCCGTGGCGGGAATCGAGAAGGTGATTCCGCGCATGGAGGACCTGGCTGTTATCTGGCCGGCGATCGCTCGTTCCGCGGTGGGGCAGCCCATCGCCTGCTATAACACTTTGATCGGCGGCCCTCGCGCTCCTCATGAGACCGACGGCCCTGAGGAATTTCACTTAGTGCTGCTCGATAATGGCCGCAGCGAACTTTTCGCAAGATCGGCGGCCATTCCTACGGGACGGTGTATGGCGGCCCGATCGGCAGCGTGCTGATGCCGCACCTGGGCGGGCTGAACAAATTCCAGCATCTTTCGTTTGCGTCGTCCCTGTGCGGGGCGTGCACGGATGCCTGCCCGGTGAAAATCGATTTGCATCATCATTTACTGCAGAACCGGCGCAACGCCGTCCAGTCGGCGGACCGTCCAGCGAGCGAACGCGCGGCATTCGCCTTGTGGAGCTGGGTCATGAAAGGTTCCGGAAGATTCGCTTTTTTCGGGGCCGCTGCGCGCGCGTTGCTGCGAGTGGCCTACTCGTTGGGCCTGGCGCGAACTCCGCTCGATCCGTTGAGACCATGGACGAAGGTGCACGCGCCTCCGGACGTTCCCGCGCAGTCGTTTCGGGAGCTTTGGAAGGAGCAGCGTGGAGCAAGCTGAAAACCCGGGCCGCGAGCGTATTCTCGCGCGCGTTCGTAGTGCGCTGCGTGAAACCGCTCCCAAACATGACGCCCCAGCGTCCGCCGGGCCGATTTTCGCGCCAATCACCGACCCGCTCGACCGCTTTCAGAAGGAATGCTCGCTGAACCTTACGGAATGCGTCATCACTTCGGATATGGGTGCGAGCGCCGCAGCCGTGGGCGAGGTGCTTGCGTCAATTCCTGCGGGAGGGATTTTCGTGCAGGACGCGCCCCAACTCCGGGGCATGGTTCCGCTATGGCGGCAGGGCCGCGAAATCCGCTGGTCGAGCGAGGGAGGGCCGCTCGAGTCCTCGCAAGCGACCGTTACGCTGGCGGAGTCGCTTGTCGCGCAGACTGGATCGGTCTTCGTGTCCTCGTCCTGCGGGGGAAGAGGGGCTTCGGTGGCCGCGCCCGTACATATCGTGGTGGCCACGCTCGATCAGCTGGTTCCCGACCTGGAGGCGGCCTTCGCGCGCTTGCGGGAGCGCGGCGCGCAGGAGAAAAACTCCATGCTTTGCCTGATCACGGGATCGAGCCGCACCGCCGACATCGAGAAAATTCTCGTGATGGGAGCGCACGGCCCGCGGCGGCTGCTCGTAGTTCTCTCGCGATGAGAGCGGGTGAAGCAACAGCCGGGCGGACTCGGGCCTATGGATGCAGTTCGAATTCCTTGCGAGGATCGGCCCCCTTGCGAATCCGCCATAGGACAGTTGCAAAAAGCGACACCCCGACAACCCAAAGGGCCAGGTGTTCCGGGGCGGACATCCGCATCACCGAGTCGATCACGGCAATCACGAAGCTGTAACCCACGGTCACTGCAAGGTGGTATTTCTCTTCCATCTCAGCATCCCTTCGCGGCCGATTGCCCGCATTTCCAGATATCTTCCGGAAATGATTCTACGCGCCCATTTTACGGCACTACTTGCCGGCGCTCAATTCTTGCCGAACGAGATCGTCGTATGTCTCACGGCGCCGCACGACGCGAAAACGCCGCCCTTCCACCAAGACCTCGGGCGCCCTTCTTCTGGCATTATAGTTCGACGATTCCACGAACGCATAGGCCCCCGCCGCCCACACCGCCAGCAGATCCCCGGTCTTCACCTTATCGAGCGGGTAGTCCTGCGCCAGAAAATCGCCTGATTCGCACACGGGTCCGACCACGTCCACTTTCTGCTTGCCACTGTTGGCAGAGCGAGTCGCCGGAGTGATCGGATGCTCCGCGTCGTAAAGTACGGGGCGGATCAGATCGTTCATGGCGGCATCGACGATCACGAACGTCTTCCCGCGATTGTCTTTGACGTAAATCACGCGGGTGAGCAGGATTCCCGCCGGGCCCACGAGCCAGCGGCCGGGCTCGATCAGCAGCCGGCAGCCGAGCGGCTTCACCGCTTCGGAAAGGGTTTGCGAGTAGACGCCAAGCGCTAGCGGCTTTTCGTCGGTATATTGAATGCCCAGTCCGCCGCCGATATCCACCGAATCGAGACGGATTCCTTCGCGAGCGAGATCGCGCACGTGCAGCACGAGCCGGGCGAGGCCTTCCCGGTAGGGTCGCGCTTCCAGTATCTGCGAACCCAGGTGCGCGCTGATTCCGCGCCATGCGATCCATGGCGAATCCTTATGCGCCAGGTACATCCGCCGGGCGGTCTCCCAATCCACGCCAAACTTGTGGTGGTGATGGCCCGTCGAAATGTGTTTGTGGCCGCCGGCGAGTACGTCCGGATTGATCCGGATGGCGGCTCCGGGACGGTCGCCACCGGCCTTCACGTGCCGCTCCGCCTCGCTCAGCAGAACTTCAAGCTCCGCTTCGGACTCCACATTGAAGAGCAGGATTCCGCGCCGCTTCGTATTCTTGCCGGCGTATGCAAGTGCGTCGCGGATCTCGTCGCGGGTCTTTCCCACTCCGGAAAAAACAATTCGGTCGCCGGGAACTCCGATTCTGCGCAGTCGGTCGAGTTCGCCGCCCGACACGATATCGAAGCTGCTCCCCATTCGAGCCATAACCTCGAGCACGGCCAGATTGCTATTGGCTTTCACCGCGTAACAAATCGCGTGTGGAAGCCGTCCGAAGGCGCGATCCAGCTGCCGGTAGCGGGTCTCGATGTTTCCCCGGCTGTAAACATAGGCGGGTGTTCCCACTGCCTCGGCGATCTCTGCCACCGGCGTATCTTCGCAATAGAGAATCTTCTCCCGTGACGCACCCCTGCGCCCGGGCCGATATGCGTAGCAATCGGTGTATTGGGTGGGATCGGCGGTGTTGCCGTTATTCCGGATTCGCTTTGCGCTTGGATGTGGCGACATTGGGTTCCGCAATAAAATTAGAGCTCACCATCATACAATTTTTCCGCTGGAAACTGTCGCGTTCCGAAGAGGTTTTCGAGGAAGGTGCGGCGCAGTCGCGGGCGCGATCGCTGCCGGTCAATCACATCAATTGCGCGACAGGAAGTGATCGAAGAAGCGCAGGAAGGATTCGACGGCAACCAGCCACAAGACACCGACAACGCCGAGAGCCACGGAGGAGAGGGTGTCCACCCCGTCTCGAAGCCGGTTGGCGATAAAACGAAACTGCGGGAGGCTGAGGATTGCGAGGACGATCAGCGCAAATCCTATCGCCCTGGCAATGACCACAGCCATGCCAAGTACTCGGCGTTTCCCTGGCATGATATTCAGCCTCCCTCGTCGCGCCACCCGACTCTCTCCAGGGGGGCGCAATTGGCTCCTGTTGTTTTAATTTTTGGGCTTTCACCCGACGACTGTCAGTGACGGCCGTCACACCGCTGGGCGGGGGCCTTTTTCAGCTCCATCGCCAGTGTGCAAATCGAGTGGGGCGTTTTCGTTCAAGCTTGCACCAGCCTATAATCGGAAGCGCGTTCGTTTGAGGAGGCTTTCTATGAGCGAGTTGTCGAGCAAGACCTGCGTACCCTGCCGCGGTGGTGTTCCGCCCCTTGCGGGCAAGGAGTTGGATGACATGGCCAGGCAAGTGCCGGCCTGGAAAGTGGTCGAAGGCCACCACCTCATTCGTGCGTTCGCGTTTGGGGACTTTCGAGAAGCGCTCGCGTTTGTGAACAAGGTAGGGGAAATCGCCGAAGCGGAAGGGCATCACCCCGATATTCTGCTGGCGTGGGGCAAGGCTGAAATCACCATCTGGACGCACAAGATCAATGGCCTGACGGAAAGCGATTTTATCCTGGCCGCAAAAATCGACAAATTGTAAGAGGAGCCGCGATTAGGGCTTCCTCAGTTGCGAGGTTAGGCTTCGCGCCTGCCCTCTAAGATCCGAAAGAACGAACCGCTGCGCAGTTCGGCGACCGAGAGACCGGTGAGCGCCTCTGCCTCCTTCGGAGTGATCGCGCCGCAATCGACGGCGCGAACAAAGTAGTTCACCAGGCCTTGCGCCATCGCGGCGTCATCGAAGACCTGGCCCACCCTCGTGGCCTGCGCGGCTTTGTCCATGAAGTTGCGCAGCCGCTCGGATGCCGTCGCGGCATTTTCGAGGAAGAACGAAAACACGGCGGCGTAGCGGGAAGGAAGCTGCGCCGGATGCAAATCCCATCCCTGGTAGAAACCGTTCGAAAGAGACCGGCGGACATTGCCGAAGTGAAGTTTCCAGGCGTGATGAACGACGGCGCGGTTTTCTTCCGCTTGGCGGAGGCTGAGCGGAGTTCCCTCGTTAGCAGCGCGATGCGGAGGGATCGGAAGAATGTTTGTAGGGCCGTCGGCCAGGCCCACGCCCGTTCTTGCCAGCGCGACTTGCATTACCTCCCGGGCGAAATCCGACGCAAAGTGCGACAGAAGATGAGGCGACGCGGAGATGCCCCGCGAAGCGGTGTAGTCATACGGACCAAAATGCACGCTGGCGCAACGGCCGCGTGCTGCGTTCACCAGCGCGAGTAAATGGACCTCCCCTCGCTCGTTGAAGATGGCTTGCGTCGTCTCGATCATCAGCTCGATGCGCAGGACGCCGGGTGAAAGGTCGAGGGCAGGTTCCAGGCGAGAGCAGATATCCGCCAGGGCCACGACCTCGTCGGGCAGCGTCACTTTCGGCAGCGTGATGCGGAAATCGCGGGGCAGCTCGCCGCGAGTTTTTCCGGCCAGCTCGGTGAGAAAGAGATCCAGCGTGCGTATGCCGCGATCGCGGAGCTCCTCGGTAAGCGGTTTGATGCGAATGCCGATGAAGGCAGGTAGCTCACCCTCATTCATGGCGCGGGCCAGTTCGGCGGCGGCCGCCAGAGCGTGGCCGTCCTCTTCCTGATCCGGCCGGCTGCCATAGCCATCTTCGAAGTCGATTCGATAGTCCTCGACGGGCTCGCGCCGGAGTTTTTCACGAACGCGCTGATAAACCGTGTGTGCGAACCAGGCAGAGTGCTGCTCGCGCTGCGCCTCCTCTGGTCCAGATTCGATGGACCGCGTGAGAGCGGCAACCGATTCCGGGGAATCTGGCAGTTTGTCCGCTCCCTCCAAACCCAATGCTCTTGCGAAGGCAACGAAGTCGGGCGCGAATTCGTCGAGGGAGCGAAGCGCCAGCTCTCCCAGCTTTCGCGTCGTACCTGAACGGAAGAGGTGCGCGCCTCCGTATACGACATGAACGGGCTGCCGGGCGGCGCTCGCGCCGGGATACCTTTTTGCGAAAACCTTATGAGCCTGATCGAGCCGCGTGCCGATTTCCTGCAGCGCTTCGGAGGGAAGAGACGTTTTCATCGCCACCTCGTTTCTGCCTACCTGGGATTGCAACTGACGCGTGAAGGAAACAGGGTGCACGATACCGTGTTGTTTGGGAAGAGCGGACAGGATACATTTGCTTACGGGCCGAGCGAAAGGCGCAGAAACGCGATCGGCGGGGAAGACGCACCGCGCTTCTGTATCGCTCGAGATTCTCCTCAGGAAATCGAAATCCAGGCTGCATGGCTGAAAAAATCCTGATTGTTGACGATGAACTTTCCGCGCGAACCGGCCTTGCGAAGCTATTAGGCCGCGAAGGGTTCGAGGTGAGCCAGGCGGGCGACGGGCAAAGTGCTCTCGCGGCTTGCGCGTCTTTTCGTCCGGACTTGATTCTTTTGGATATCGTGATGCCCGGAATGGACGGGTTCGAAGTGTGCCGGCGAGTCAAAGCCGCGCCGGAAACGCGGCTCACGCCAGTGGTTTTGATTACCGGCCTTTCCGCCACCGAAGATCGCATTCGCGGGATCAACGCCGGCGCGGACGATCTGCTGAGCAAACCGATCGATTTTAACGAACTGCTGGCGCGAACCCGCTCGCTGGTGCGCCTGAAGCAATTTACCGATGAGCTGGAGAACGCCGAAAGCGTGCTCTTCAGCCTCGCTCACAGCATCGAAGCCCGGGATCCCTATACGCGGGGGCACTGCGAGAGGCTATCGGAAATGTCGGCCCGCCTGGGAGAAAGCGTGGGGCTTCCCGAAGAGCACATCAAGGCGCTTCGGCGCGCGGGCATAGTGCACGACATCGGCAAGATCGTCGTGCCCGACGCGATTCTGCTGAAGCCGGGTCCGCTGGCGGACGCGGAGATCGAGGTGATGCGGAAGCATCCCGTCGTGGGCGAACGCATTTGCGCGCCCTTGCGGACGTTCCGCCTGGTGCTGCCCATCATCCGTCACCATCACGAACGCCATGACGGCTCCGGTTATCCCGATGGGTTGCACGGCGCTGAAATTCCACTCACGGCGGCCGTTCTGCAACTTGCCGACGTTTTCGACGCTTTGACCACCGACCGTCCCTATCGCGCTGCGATGTCGATCGATGCGGCGCTCAGCACGATGGAAGAAGAGACGCGGCGAGGATGGTGGGACCGGGACCTGTTTGAGGCCTTCCGGACATTGGTGGGGAATGGCTATCTGGCCAGCGATCGCCGGGAGGCGGTCCGAAGCGGATCGCTCTAAGTCCACTCAGCATTGCGGCGCCTCGGTGTCCTTCAGGCCTTTCTCTTTCCCAATATTGTTCGCCCAAAAAATTCTGGCTCGTCCCGGGGGCTATTCAGGACGAGCCAGGGGGCGTTGTGTGAGGTGGGAGTTGCGGAGACCGTTTCGGCTGTCGCCCTCACTGTGTTTGTACGCTGCAATTGTTATCGCCAGATGACGGCAGAATGAAATCCAACGCTGTCCGGAAATATACGGAAGATTAGCTTTCGAAGTCCGCGCAGTGCGAAGCCTCCCTCAGTAATTCCAACCAGATCAGAAATGGATCAAAGTAGAAGCCCAGCAGCGTCGATGGCGTTTTGCACCGCAACGTGAAATTGCGTAAGTTAATTTTCCCATTGGACTCAAAGTTTTCACTTCTCAAGGCCAGGAGAGCTTCAACGCTCGGCATCTTAAACACTTATTGCCTCGCTCCTTTGGACACGATGTTGCATCCAATGTGTAGAAGGTAGGTGGATGGCATGAACGCCGCATTCGAACGGCTCGAAACATTTGCCAGAAGCGCTGTTGAGCAAGCGAAGATTCGAAAGCGTTTATTGCTTGGTTTGCTAGCTCTTCTAGTACTACAACTGTACTTCGTACGCGAATTAATTGCCGCGGAGCTTCTTTTTGGCCTTGGTTTCGTAGTTCTGCTGACGCTGGGCGGGATTTTCTATTTCGTGGGCGCCATCGGCGAGCGAAGCTTTAATTTGATCGAAACGGGCGTTCGGGCCGGCGCTCCCGTGGCTCGACGGGCATACACCAAGGTGGAAGAACTCAGTAAAAAACCATTCCGCCATCCACGTTCAGAGTCTGCCCAGTAATCGCGCTGGACCGATCCGAAACCAGGAATAGCGCAGCCGACGCAATCTCTTCGGCTGTTTGCGGCCTTCCCTGCAGAACTCCCCCAAACATCCGCGCTGAAACCTCACCGGCCGTCGAGTGGAAATGCTCGGCGAGGTTGCGCCCAAGCTCCTGAAACATCGACGTCTCTGACACGGGGCCGGGACTCAAGGCGTTCACGCGGACGCCTTTGCGGGCAGATTCCGCCGC
>JBEKTG010000160.1:0-7457 GCA_049516275.1 Candidatus Acidiferrales bacterium | reverse complement strand
CTATCCCTTTCCAACGGTCAGCGGAGGCGCCGAAGTTGTAAAGATTGCTCCGGATGGATCCCCGGAAACGTTGTGGACCTCCCGGGACGACCTCGTATACGCGCTGGGCCTCACGCCCGCCGGCAAGCTTCTCCTGGGCACGGGAGACAAAGGGACCATCATCGAGCTCGAAGGCGACCAGATATATTCCAGCGTTGCAAAAACCGCCTCGGCGGAAGTAACCAGCTTTGTGGCCGGCCCGGGAGGCAAAATTTTCGCGGCCACCGCCAACGCCGGAAAAGTTTTCTCTCTTGGCCCTGGTTACGAATCCAACGGGAGCTTCGAATCCAACACCTTCGACGCCAAGATCTTTTCCCGCTGGGGACGCCTTACGTGGTGGGGAGAGAATGGCGCGATGCAGGGTAAGGTCGCGTTCTACGCGCGTTCAGGCAATACCTCGAATCCCGATAACAACTGGAGCGCGTGGGCTGGCCCGTACAAAGCCTCCGACGCGGACGCGGTAAGCTGCCCGCCGGCTCGCTTTGTGCAGTGGGAAGCCGTGTTTCTCGATACGAATGACGGCAAACCGCCCACCGTCTCCTGGGTCGGCCTCGCCTATCAGCCAAAGAACGTCGCGCCAGCAATCGACGATGTCGCCGTACAGGACCCCGGAGTCCGCGTCGTCGGCTATTCGGCGCAGCCTGGCGGCCCCGGAACTTCGCAGCCCGTTCAGCTTCGCAACCCTCATGGGCCGGGCGCGAATCCTTCCTCATCGCCGGCTGGCGCCGACTCCGCTTCCCGAACTCCCAAAGTGGAAGTCCCGCCGCAAGGATATGAAGAGAAGGGCTACCAGGCCGTCCTCTGGAGCGCGCACGACGACAACGACGACGATCTCTTATATTCGGTCTATTACCGCGGGGAAGGCGAAACAAGCTGGCATTTGCTGAAGGACAAGCTCGCGCAGAAGTTCTATTCCTGGGATACCACCTCGATGCCGGATGGCGCCTATTACCTTAAAATCGCCGTCACCGATTCCCCTTCGAATCCGCCGGATCAAGCGCTCTCCACCGAGCGCCAGAGCGACCGCTTTGAAATCGCCAACACGCCCCCGCGTATCGAAGATCTTCGTGCCGACGCCGGCGCCGCGACGGTAAGAGTATCTTTTGCCGGCATCAGCTTGGCTGGCGCGATCGCCGAGGCGGAATACAGCGTCGATGCCGGAGACTGGCAGATTGTTCTGCCCGTGGGACAGCTTTCCGATGCGCCGAAGGAAAATTACCGTTTCGAAATCTCCGGGCTCGCCGTGGGAGAACATGTGGTCGCCGTGCAAGTGACCGATGGCTTCAACAACATCACCGCCTCCAAGGTAACTTTCACACTCCCCGCCCGCCCGGCGAAGTGAACGTATCCGCCCCTTTAATTGCCCCAGTCGCGCGCGGAAGACATGGGCTCGAAGCGTTCTACGGCCGCCCCCACGCCAACCAAACCTTGCCGGTCGGCTTGCGGTTCCACATGCACCACCCTGGCACTGCATCGCACCTGCTCCGCGCTGCGCCCCGTCAGCTCGCGGGGGATCGTAAAGTACATTTCCAGCGGCTCGCCCACGTTCACTCGATGTCGCGACCTGAAGTAAATGCCGCGTTCCGAAAGGTTCACCGATTCGCCCTCGATGGTTCCAAAGGGAGTTCTGGCAGACGCACCTGTTTCCCTGGCGAAGGGATCCGCACCCTTGGTGACTCGAAATCGAAGTGGCACTGTGCATTCCTTCCGGGGCGCAATACGCCGTTCCGTGTTTCCCATGGTTCCTCCTGAATTTCCTGGTTCCTGAATATTTTGGGAGACTTACTTCCGGAAGGGTTTCGGCAGAATCGCACCGGGCCAGAATTCAGTCAAGAATTTTAATGTAGTTTTCCCGCGGAAGACGGGCCAATCGGAAGCGCGAAAAGGAAGGATTATGAGTCGGCGTCTTCAGGACTCCAATTGGCCGGCGGAAAAGCGATTCGCCAGAAGTCGGAATCCGAAGAGTCGAATTCGATGGCCGTGTGAAAGCCCTCTGCCGTCTCTCGAGGAGGGCGAACCACCCTGCAGGACATCCGCTCCTTGGTCCCATCGTGCTCCAAAACGAGCCTAGTGTCGGTCGGAAGGCTCTTCTGCATGGCGATCAGCGCGCCGTGTGAATTCACGCTCAGCGTTGTAACGTCAAAAGTTGTCGGTGTCCCGCCCAAGGCGACATGCACTTTCGCGCGTACCCGGAGCAGGACGCGCTGGCTGCGCCGGCGCTCTTCGCCCATCGGCCCTTTGGCGAACGACTCGCCGCTTGCCGGGCCGGGCGTGCGCGAGGGAGTTGCCGGTGGTGTCCGCGCAATCGCAGGCAGGATCCTCGATGCCACGGCTTTCAAAGGGTCCATGGTTAGAATTCCATTCCCCAAAAATCAATTTCGGATTGAACCAGTCTCACGCCCAGGTCCCAGCCGTCCGGCCTCTGGGTGCCTTTCCAAACCACTTCGGCCTCTACCTCCCGGCGCGTGCTCAAGTTCGTGACCCGAAGCCTCTGCTGCACGTCGATTTCCTTTGGGCTTACCAGCAGACAGCCGTAGTTGTTGACGACCCGCGTAAAGCCGGCCTCAAAGTGCCTCACCCCTGGCTGGTCACCTCTCCAGGCGATCGTCACCGGCACGCGGCAGTTCATTCGGGGGCCGCGTCGCTTGGAGGCAGGCCGAAGATCGGAGGGATAGTCTTGAGACCACATCATTTCCAGCTTCGTAATCCATTCAGACCGAGCATGATACAGGGGCAATCTGCGTCTTTTCTGAAGGCCATAACACCGAGGGGCTAGACTAGCGGCTAGTCCCAGAAAGGGTCAATGGTACACAAGGACAGGTAGCAATCCAGCTGCCGGACAGTGGAAAAAGGGAGTTGCTCAAGAATATCCAGCAAAACGCGAATGTTGCTTTCGTCCCGCCCCGGTAAATTACGGAACCTTTCCCGAAACGGGCCCGTCAGCCTTCCACCTAGTTCCCGGCGCCGCTATCATGGCCAGGCGTACCTATGGCACATCACGAGCAGAAAATCGTGGTATTCACGGTCGGCCACTCCACCCGGCCGATAGAGGAATTCATCGGGCTTCTTAAGTCAAACGGGATCCGCCAACTCATCGACATCCGCACCATCCCCAAATCGCGCCGCAACCCGCAGTTCAGCGCCGATAACCTCGCGGCGTCGCTGCACTCCGCCCAGATCGGCTACGTCCATCTGAAGGCGCTCGGAGGACTCCGCCACCCGCGCAAGGATTCCGTGAACACGGGCTGGCGCAATGCAGGTTTCCGCGGCTATGCCGACTATATGCAGACGAACGAATTCGAAGCGGCACTGGATCGCGCAATCGCGCTCGCGCAGCAGGAACCTACGGCACTCATGTGCGCCGAGGCTGTACCTTGGCGCTGCCATCGCTCTCTGGTCTCCGACGCTCTGGTCGTCCGCGGCATCGAAGTCCGCGAAATCGTGAATGAGTCAGCTCCCCACGAGCACAAGCTCACTCCGTTCGCCCGCGTCGACGGCACGCGAATCACCTACCCCAAGACCGGCGGCGACACTCAGATGACTCTTATGAACGAACTCCCGGAATAAAGTGTCGCTTCGCCTTTGGCAAAGCGTTAGTGCATCGGGGGAGCAGCGGAGTGGGCCGGCGGCCGCTTCATGAGGAAGGTCAGGGGGATGAGACAGGCAATCAGCACAGCCATGGCTGAAACCGCGTCCTTGTAGGCAAGCGACGCGGCCTGTTGCTGCATCATCACGGCAACTCGCGCATACGCCTGATGCAGCGCCTGTCCGGGATCCAAGCCATGATTGCGGAGTGTGCTGCTCATTCCGTTCACCATCTGCTCGAATTTCGGATTGGCGTCGCGCATGTTGGCCGACAAATAATTCTGCCTCACCTGGGTGGTGCGCGTGATGAACGTGCTCACGAGCGCGATCCCCACGCTTCCGCCGATGTTGCGTACGAAGTTCACCATGCTCGATACCTGGTTGTTGTTTTCTCGCCGGATGTTCACGTAAGAAAGCACATTCGTGGGTATGAAAATGAACGCCAGCCCCATCGTCTGGTACACGCGGAGCATCGCGATTGTCCGAAAATCCATGTCCAGCGTGAGATGCCTGGCCATGTAATACAGCGCGACAGACGTCACCGCGAACCCGAACGACATGAGCCGCCGCGGGTCCACTCGCGACACCAGCGTGCCGCAGAGCGGCATCATCAGCATCATGATAAAGCCGCCCCCCGCCAGCGCCTCGCCCGCCGTAACCGCGGGATATCCCATGAGCAGCTGCAAAAACTGCGGGATGAGCACCGTGGTGCCATAAAGCACAAATCCGAGAATGAACATGAAGAAAACAGCCGTAGCCAGATTTCGATTCTTCAATAGCTTCAGTTCGACAATTGGATTCGGATGCCGCCATTCCCAGAAGACCCACCCGACGAACACGGTCACCGCCACGCAAACCCCGGCAATGATCCAATTCGATCCGAACCAGTCGAGTTCCTGCCCTTTATCCAGCACCATCTGCAGGGTGCCAACTGCCAGCGCGATCAGCCCCAGCCCGGCGTAATCGATGCGAATTCCCTTCCGCTTTTCCTGTTCCGCGCGAAGATAGGGTGGATCCTCGACCAACTTGTGCGTCAGGTAAAGCGAGAGCAGGCTGATGGGCACGTTGATATAAAAAATCCAGCGCCAGCTGTAATTGTCCGTAATCCAGCCACCCAGCGTGGGACCGATTGCCGGAGCCACCACCACCGCCATCCCGTAAATGGAAAACGCCATTCCGCGTTTCGCCGGCGGAAACGTATCGGCAAGAATCGCCTGCTCGCTCGGCTGCAACCCTCCGCCGCCTGCGCCCTGCAGGATGCGAAAGAACACCAGCAGCCCCAAACTCGGTGCCAATCCGCACAGAAAGCTGCTGGTAGCAAAAAGCGCGACGCAGGACATGTAGAAGCGCTTGCGCCCAAGTCTGGTGGCGAGCCACGCGCTGATCGGCAGCACGATTCCGTTCGAAACCAGATAGCTGGTCAGCACCCAGGTGGACTCGTCGGAACTCGCTCCGAAGCTTCCGGCAATATGCGGCAGCGCGATATTCGCGATGGACGTGTCGAGCACCTCCATGAACGTCGCCAGCGTGACCGTAAGGGCGATCAGCCACGGGTTGTAGCGAGGGTGCCAGTGCGACGTGTCGGCGGTAGCGGTTATGGTAGCGGCCATAAATTTCCCTGGTGCGCTGCGATCGTCTCAATATAATATACATGCGTGTATGTATGAAGTAAATGCCAACACCACAGCGCAGTAAACAAGCGAAACCAACGGGCCTGCGGCGCGCAACTGCGGTGCGCCCGCCGCTCCATGCGTCCAGACAGCAGATTCGCACTGAAGCCACGCGCACGAAGCTTCTGGACTCCGCCGAGCTCCTTTTCGCTCGCGACGGTTTCGAAGCGGCGCGCCTGGAAGACATTGCGTCAATGGCGGGATATACGCGGGGGGCCTTCTACGCCAATTTCGAAAGTAAAGAAGACATCTTCTTCGCCCTGCTGGAACGCTGGATCGGCGGCCGCATCGAAGAGGTCACTTCCCTGCTCCGCCGCCACCATACCCCGGCAAAACGCCTGCGCGCCCTTCGCGAGCACTACGCGCAGCTTGCCAAGGATCGCCGCCTCGCCCTGCTTTCTCTCGAATTCAAACTCTTCGCCATTCGCCATCCCCGGGCGCATGCTCGCCTTCGCGCGCGCCAGCAAAGGCTTCGCGCCTGCGGCGGAGAAATCCTCTCGCGCATCATGAACGAACTTGGCAGGTCGCTTCCTATTTCAGGAGTTGCCGCTGCCGCCGGCTTGGGAGCGCTCTCCAATGCGCTTCTGCTCGAGCACCTGGTGGACCCGAAGGCTCTGCCCGACAATGAAACCCGCCATTTGCTCGGCGTCTTCTTCGATGGGGTGGTTCAAGGCAGGGCAACCAAATAGAGGGGCCACGCAATCACTCCGCACTTCAGGTAATCTGCATACCTTCCCCCGCGGGGATGGTGCAGAAATCAGGCTTCGGCTCCGCAGCAGAATCGACAAGCGTCCGCAGTTCATTCACGGCCTCCTCTTCCGCATCGTCTGCCAGCCGGAAAGTCCCGAAGTGAATTCCAATGCTTTTCTCTGCCCCCAAATCTTCGTGAGCGCGAATCGCATCGGACGGCGACATATGTGCCGCCTGCATGAACCATCGCGGCTGAAACGAACCGATCGGCAAAAGCGCCAGCCCGATGGGAGCGAACCGCCTTTTGATATCCACAAAGTGCGGCCCGTATGCCGTATCTCCCGCAAAGAAAACCGTGCCAGAGGGCCCCTCAATCACATAGCCGCACCATAGCGTCCTGTTGCGATCGAAAGGACCGCGGCCCGAGGAATGCCGCGCGGGAACACCCGTAATTTTTATTTCCGAGGTCACCGCCACCAGTTGCCACCAGTCCAGTTCGGTAGCCTCCGCGCCCCCCTCCACGCCATCGGAGACTAGCCGCGAGCGCACCCCGAGCGGAACGATAAAGTCCGGATGCCACGCCACAGCGATTCGCCGCAGCGTGGGAACATCCATATGGTCGTAGTGATCGTGGCTCAGAAGTACCACGTGGATGGGGGGCAAATCTTCAAACCGCACTCCGGGGATTCGATGCCGGCGCGGTCCGATTCGTGCAAACGGGCTCGCGCGCTCAGACCAGTGGGGATCGCACAAAATATTCATCCCATCCATTTGGATGAGCACGGTCGAGTGGCCGACAAAGGTCACGCGAAGCTCCCCGCGAGGAACGCTCTGGGGAGGCGGTGGCCCGTACGCTGCGTCAATCCATGGCCGCCACGGCCCCGGTTTTCGCGTGGTAAGCCACAAAAGCAAATCCACGGGGCGAATACCCGGTCCCATTTCTACCGGGTTATAAAAATGCCAGCCGTCAAAATGATTGGAAATGGGACCGCGGTAGCGTTTCATCAGGGCCGCGCTGGCTCACTTTTCCGCGGAACGTGCTCGTGCCAGCCCCGAGTCAGGCGCCGCGGCTAAATCAGGATACGCCCTGCCAGGAGACCATGGACGCAGCGCCGTCCCGCCCGAAATCCACGATTGCAGCATCGGCTCAAAGAATCCGTAGGGCGCGCCCTTCTCCATGGCGCTGGCGTCATCGAGACTCTTGCGAAGCTCGGCCGGTATGGCGAACTCAATGGCGCCCAGATTATCTTCCAGTTGCGCGATCTTGGTGGCGCCCAGGATGGGCGAAGTGATCCCCGGCTGCGTCGCCACCCAATTGAGTGCGACCTGGGCGCGCGTCTTACTCAGCTTTTTCGCCACATCGCTCACGGCGTCCAGAACGCCCCACTGCTTTTCGTTGAACTTGCGGAGCATCGGGCTTCCCGCCTTGCGAAGCTGATCGAACCGCCCTTCGCCGTGGGCGTCGCTCCCCTC
>JBEKTG010000159.1:0-7478 GCA_049516275.1 Candidatus Acidiferrales bacterium | reverse complement strand
CAGTACGAACTCCGCAAGGCCCGCGAGCGCGAGCACATCTTGCTCGGCTACCACATCGCCCTCGATTACATCGACGACGTCATCAAGATCATTCGCGGATCGTCCAGCCGCGCCAACGCCCGCGAGAATTTGTTCCAGTTCTTCACCAATAAGTCCATCCGCGTGCAGGTGGGCAATTCGGAGCAGACCCTCAAGGGCGTCAAGCTAGACGCAAAGAAATACGGCATCATCGCCGCCGGCGACACCCCGGGCCTCAGCTACATCCAGATTGACGCCATCCTTGAATTGCAGTTGCACCGCCTCACGCGTCTTTCCATCGACGAAATTCTCAAGGAACTCGCCGAAATCCGCGAGCGCATCGAGGAGCTGAACTCCATCCTCGCAAGCGACAAGAAGCTCAAGGCCGTCATCGTGGCCGAGCTGCGCGAAATCCTCAAAGCCTATGGCGACGAGCGCCGCACCCAGATCGTCGATCGCGTCGAGGAAATCAAACTCGAAGACCTGATCAAAGACGAAGAAATGGCCATCACCGTCAGCCACGCCGGCTACATCAAGCGCACTCCGGTTGATGTCTACCGCCATCAGTCGCGCGGCGGCAAGGGCCGCATCGGCGCGAAGACGCGCGACGAGGATTTCGTCGAGCACTTCTTCGTCGCCTCGGCCCACAGTTACATGCTGCTGTTCACCTCGAAGGGCCGCGTGTACTGGCTGAAGGTGTACGAAATTCCCGAGGCCGCCGCGGCCACGCGCGGCAAGGCCATCAACAGCATCGTCCGCTTCCAGGAAAATGAAACGCTCACCGCGGTCGTCCCCGCGCGCAACCTGGAAGAAACCGGCCGTTACGTTTTCTTGGCCACCAAAAACGGCACGGTAAAGAAAACGGAGCTCGCCGAATTTTCCAATCCGCGCCCCTCCGGCATCATCGCTATCAGCCTCGACGGAAGCGATGAACTCATCGGCGCCAAGCTCACCGACGGCAAGCACATGGTGTTCCTCGCCAGCCACGACGGCCAGGCCATTCTGTTCCGCGAGACCGAAGTCCGCGCCATGGGCCGCCAGGCAGGCGGCGTCAACGGCATGGACCTCGCCAAGGACGATTATGTCGTCAGCATGGACGCCGCCAAGGTCGATTTCGAAATCGTCAAAAAGGAGTTCAAGAAAGACACGCAGAATCTCGACGAGCTCGAAAGCGACGAGATCCGCGAATCGCTCACGTCCCTCATGCTCACCGTCGCCGAAAAGGGCTACGGCAAGCGCACGCCGCTCGCCGAATACCGCGTCACCTCCCGCGGCGGCAAGGGCGTCATCAACCTCAAATCCACCGACCGCAACGGCCCCGTCGTAGCCGCGCTGCAAGTCCGCGAAGATTCCGACGTCATGATCATCACCGGCCAGGGCAAAGTGATCCGCGTCCACTCCGGCGAAATTCGCGAAGCGGGCCGCTCCACGCAAGGCGTCCGCCTCCTGCGCCTCGATGAAGGAGACCGCGTCGTAGCCGCAGCCGCAATTCTCGAAGAGGAAAACGGCGCCATCCCTGTGCCCGAGCCTGAAAAGAAATAGCGAAGCGCCGGGATTCGCATCGCCCTGGGATCAGGGCCGCTTAACCACGAGCGCGTACATCTGGGCGCGGATTTCAAATCCCAGGCGCTTATAAAGCTCAATCGCGCGAGTATTCTCGCCGCGCACATGCAAGCATGGCGTTTCCCCCCGCTCGCGAATGCGCGCCACCAGCTCGCCGATAAGCCCCGCCGCAAACCCGCGTCCCAGATATCCGGGAAGTGTGCAAACGGCGCTGATCTCGGTATATCCCTCGACCCGAAGCCTCTCTCCGGCTATCGCCACAATCTTTCCCTCGCGGCGGATCCCGATGTAGTTCCCCATCTCGTGCGTGCGCATTCCGAAAGGCCCGGGCTTGGTCAACTGGGCCAGCGCAAGCATTTCCGCTGCGTCTGAAGGTTTCAGTTCGTCCACGTGAGCCGCACGCGCGATCGTTCGCGAGTCGTCCAGCCTCATCTGCAGAAGCGGCATGGAATCAATCGTGCGCCACCCCGGCGGCGGATTCTGCTCCGTCGGAAGAAAGAGCGCCGCCGGCTGCCCGTCGCTCAGAAGATCTGCCAGGGACGCGTACGCCTCCTTACTCGCTTCCGCAAATCCCGCCAGCGACGTCACCTCGGGATGAAATCTCCGCGCCAGCCCGGTGCCTTCGGCGAACTCCGAGCGCCGCGTCGTGAGCGCGGCCCAAATGGGATTATCGAGAGGATTGTCGAACGCACGCATAAGCAAATGTTACGCATCGCGCATAAGCGAATCCATCCGATTTCCACCGCCAAATTGTTTCCCTCGCGGCCAAATTGGTCTCCACCTGTTCGAATCGCCGAGATAGTTCTTCGGCGAAGACGCAACAAAAGCAAAAGGTACATGTTCCCGCGTACCATTGCCGCCCGGCGCAGCCAGTCCTATAACCCTCATTACCCTGCGCTCGCTCGACAACCGTCATGAATCATCCCGTCCTTGACGGCGCATCGGAACGATGCCAAGCTGCGCCCCTCACCAGCCTCGTGGGGAGGCAGCAACTTTTTTTCAGCATCCGGGTTGAAGCTCGCAGCGTGGGCACTGTCGGTTGCGTGTCGTGTAAGGGGGGTCCGTGGGACGCTCTTCAAGGTTCATCCTTGTATTACTGTTTTTGTGCACTCTTATCGGCTGTGGCGGCGGGAGCACTCAAAGCGAATCCACCACCACGCCTCAACCCAGCGTAGTCATCAATCCTCCGGCGCCCAATGTTCGCCCGGGCGACCCTCCGGTGCAGTTCACGGCCACCGTGGCCAACACTTCGAATACCGCGGTCACCTGGTCGGTGAACGGCACAACCGGCGGCAGCGCCGCCATGGGCCTGATCAGCACCACCGGCCAATACACCGCGCCCGCCACCGTACCAACCAGCAATGTCGTGACGGTGCAGGCTGCGCTGGTAAGCACTCCCACCGTGCAAGGCACCAGTTCCGTAACCCTGCTCAACCCGATTCCCGTCGTCTCATCCGTCAGCCCGCAAATCATCGGCGTGGGTGCGTTCACAATTCAGGTCAACGGCAGCGGCTTCCTGACTGGCGCGCAGGTGATGTTCGGCACAACGGCGCTGACCACCACATTTGTCTCCGCGACGGAGTTGACCGCCACGGGCACGGCCGTTGCCGCGCAGGCCGGTAGCGTCTCAGTGACCGTCGTGAATCCGGCCCCTGGTGTGAACAACTCCACCACCTCCGCCGTCACACAGGTGAGTTCGGTAACCGTCGAGACCGTTGCTGCCGCGGTTCGTTTCCTCGAGCAATCAACCTTTGGCCCGACTCCGGCTCTCGTGACGCAGGTTCAGCAGATAGGTTTTCCTGAATTTCTCACCAGCCAGTTCGCGACTTCAGGTTCCACCTATCCCGATCCGGCCTCTACCGTCACGTCTCTGCTGCCCACCCAGCAGGTCTTCTTCACCAACGCACTGAACAATCCCGATCAGCTCCGGCAGCGCGTTGCCTTTGCGCTGAGCGAGATGTGGGTAACCTCGGGCTTCACCGTTCCGCCCCAGGGCATGGCGCCCTACATGCGTTTGCTGCTGCAGGACGCTTTCGTCAACTATCGCACCCTGATGAACGATGTCACCCTCAGCCCGGCCATGGGCCGCTACCTGGACATGGTGAACAACGACAATCCCCCGACAGGCCAGCATGCCAATGAAAACTACGCCCGCGAATTGATGCAGTTGTTCACGCTGGGCCTCGACAAGCTCAATGAAGACGGCACCTTGCAGCTCGATAGCAGCGGCAATCCCATTCCCACCTATACGCAGGCCGATGTCGACTCTTTCGCCCTGGCTTACACAGGCTGGACGTACCCCACGCAATCGGGAGCAACGCTGGCAAAGCACAACCCGGCCTACTGGATCGGACCCATGGTGCCGTTCGAGAGCAATCACAATACGGCAGCGAAGGTTCTTCTTCCTGTCAGCGGTTCGGCAGTCACTCTTCCGGCTGGCCAATCGGCCGAGAACGATTTAAGTGGCGCGCTCGACAACATTTTCGCCCAGCCGAGTTTGCCTCCCTTTGTCTGCAAACAGCTGATTCAGCATCTGGTCAGCAGTAACCCCAGCAGCGCTTACGTGAAGCGCGTTGCGGATGTCTTTACGAGCGGAACTTTCAGCGGCGGCGGCGTCACCATCGGTTCGGGGCAGCGTGGCGATATGCAGGCTGTCATTGCCGCCATTCTGCTCGATTCCGAAGCCCGCCGGGGCGACTCCACCGCCACTGCGAATCCCGGTGATGGACACCTTCGCGAGCCCGTTCTCTACATCGCCAACATTCTGCGCGCCTTTGGAGCGACGACCGACGGCGCTGCGCCGGCCAACTCCGCCTCGTCCATGAGCCAGTCCGTAATGGATTCCCCGAGCGTTTTCAATTTCTTCCCGCCGGACTACGGCATTCCCGGCACCAATCTGCTCGGTCCGGAATTTGATCTCGAGACCACGGCCACCACGCTCGTTCGCGCCAATTTTATAAATTCGTTTGTGTACGGTTCCATCGGCACGGGCACCACGGTGAGTTTCACTACGTACGCCAATCTTGCGGCGAATCCAAACGCTACGGGCCAGTTGCTCGACACCCTGAATGCGCTGCTTCTACACAACTCGATGACAGCCGACGCGCGCACCAGCATTCTCGCGGCGGTGAACGCCGTTCCCGCCGGGTCCACGCAGAATCTCGCGCGCGCCGAGGCGGCCATCTATTTGATTCTTTCGTCGTCGCAATACCAGGTCGAACAGTAGTGAGCTCGAAATTGTTCAGTAGCGAGCAAAAAGTCGAGCAGTAGCGAGCTATAAATTGTGCAGTAGCGAGCGAAATGTTGTCCATTAGCGAGCTAGAAGTTGTGAAGTAGCGGAGTCTAAGAGGGTTCCATGAAAATCACGCGAAGAGATTTGATCCGCCAGTCCTGTTGCGCCGCCGCGGCTCTCGGCACGGCTTCCAGCTTCAGCCGCTTCGGCCTCATCCACGCGCTCGCTCAGTCCCCGGCGAGCTATCAGGCCCTGGTGTGCATCTTTCTCTTCGGCGGCAACGACGCCAACAATATGCTTATCCCCACCGACACTGCCGGCTACGCGAATTACCTGAAGTACCGCGTCGCCGTTGCCAATGGCGGCTTGGCCCTCGACCAGAGCACGCTGCTGCCGATCGCGGCCAAAACCGCGCAGAATGGCCAGACCTCCTTCGGTCTGCATCCCAATCTTCCCGAAGTCGAGGCTCTGTTCACCTCCGGCCGGCTGGCGTTTCTCGCCAACGTCGGCCCGCTCGCGCAGCCGCTCACGCGCACGCAATATTTGGCGCCGGCCCCCCCCGTTCCGGCAAATCTTTTTTCGCATGCCGATCAGCAGCAGCAGTGGCAGACGCTCGAACTCGATGGCTTCTACAAGACGGGCTGGGCCGGACGCCTCGCCGATAACATCAATGGCAGCCTCAATTCGGGTTCGCTGTTTCCACCGATCACCTCCGTGGCCGGCTCCGCGATTTTCGGCACCGGCCAGCAGACCCAGCCCTATGCCATCATTCCGGGCACCACGCCGGGTCTTTCCGGGTTCGATAGCTCGGCGGCGGGCACCGCCCGCTTGCAGGCCTTGCAGCAGTTGCTCACCTTCGATACGGGTGTCTCGCTGATCCAGTCGGCCAGCTCCATCACTTCCAATTCCCTGGCCGATAGCAAGACTCTTTCGGCCGCGCTGGCCTCCGCCACGCCGCTCGCCACTGTATTCCCCGCAACGGGCCTGGGCGCCCAGCTAAAGCAAGTGGCGCAGCTTCTCTCCGTGCGCTCCGCGCTCAGCCTGAATCGTCAGGTTTTCTTCTGTTCCCTGGGCGGTTTCGACACCCACAGCAACCAGATCGCTACGCAGCAAAGCCTGTTCGCTCAGTTGAGCCCCGCGATGAATGCCTTCTACAACGCCACCGTCGAGTTGAACCTTGCGCAGCAGGTCACCACGTTCACCATGTCGGATTTCAGCCGCACCTACCAGCCCGCGTCCGATGGCGGCAGCGACCATGCCTGGGGCAGCGTGCAAATGATCATGGGCGGAGGCGTAGTAGGCGGAGACATCTATGGCACCCTCCCGGTATTCGCCCCGGGCGGTCCCAGCGATGTGGGCTCAAACGGCCGCTGGATTCCCACCACCCCCATCGACCAATACGGCGCAACGCTCGCCAAGTGGTTTGGCGTACCCGCCGGGGACTTTGCCGCCATCTTCCCCAACCTGGCAAACTTCCCCACCCAAACACTAACGTTCCTAGGCTGAGCCGCCAGACGTCCGCCCTCAAGGTATCGGTGCTGGAAATGCGGACGTTTACTTAAAAAGGCCCTTGCTTCCGATGCGACCGTTGAGCCGTTCGGCATGCTCTATTTCCTCAAAGGCTTCTAAAACACGTTCAAAAACAGAATCGCATTCGTCCCTCGTAATTTGCGAGGGAGCCACCAAGTTGTCGTAAGTGTTGCGCCATGCGACATAGAGGGCCTTTTCACGCAATTCAATCTGATATGTGGATCTGTCCTTGTTATAGACGATGGTGGCATCACTCTCCGCCGTAGCTTCGCGCATCATGTAGGCGTGTTTGATGCGATGGTCCCGGAAGGCTTCTTGAAATTCCTTTTTGGATGAACAGCCCTGGGCATAGTCGGCGATAAGTTGCGCCTTGCCCATCTCTTCGTGTGCGGTAAGGGCGAGAAATGTTGCGCGCGCGTAATGGCCGTGTTCGGCGAGGAGCTTCCCTTCATTCAATAATTGATGTGCGTTTATGAAGCATTCCCGGTAAAGCGCTCGAAGATGCTTCTTCTCCTCGGTCGATATTTCGGTTTCTTTCGATACCTTCTTTAATTGAGTCTTCATCGTCTATACACAAGGTGGTATTGACCGAACCGCTGAAACGTTCATTGTAAATGAAAGCTCCTCCGCCGGATCATCCAACTGACCCACTACCGCCCAGTTCCGGTGCCGCAACGGGCACACCACGCATAGGCTCGAATGTCTCGATTGTGATTCAGAGACGAATGTGAGGAAGAAAAGCGCTGCGAAACTAGCGCCCCGATTGCACCGTAAATTCTTTAAGGCGGGACTTCGGGTCCGGCAGCTGCCGCATCTTCTCGACAAATACTCGCACGATCGCCGGATCGAACTGCGTAGCGGCGCAGCGTTCCAGCTCCGAAAACGCCTCCTCCGGCGAACGCCCCTTCTTGTAGCTCCGCTCAGAAGTAATCGTATCGTAAGAATCCGCAATGGCGATCACGCGCGAGCCGTAGGGAATCGCCTCGCCCTGCAGGCGCTCGGGATAACCCGAGCCATCGTAGTACTCGTGATGATGCCGGACCATCAGCCGGATGCGCGACATCGTTTCGAGCGGCTCGAGAATTTTCGCGCCCAGCTCGGTGTGCGTCTTCATCGTTTCCCACTCGGTGGCATC
>JBEKTG010000158.1:0-7526 GCA_049516275.1 Candidatus Acidiferrales bacterium | reverse complement strand
CATTTTGATGGATCGAAGTGGCGCGGCGGCGACCCGCAGTGGCAGGGCGATTCCGTCGCCACATGGGAGAAGCAAATCCAGAGGCGCTCGAACGGTGCGCCGTTCGGCGGGCCGGAACCGGGGAAGGGCGGCAACCTGCACGTGATCACCACGCACATGCGGCCTGGATATATAGAGAAGAACGGAATTCCATACAGCGGAAACGCGGTGCTGAACGAGCACTTCCGGGTACTCGATGTGAATGGCGCCCCCACCTATCTGGTTCTGACATCGGTGATTCAGGACCCAACCTATCTGGTGGACACCTTCGCCCTGAGCAGCCAGTTCAAGCGAGAGCCGGACGGCTCCAAGTGGGATCCCACTCCGTGTCGCCCGTTGTGGCCCCTTACGCTCCACGAGATACTGGGCCGGAACGCGCGGAGTGCCGAGAGTCAATAGATTGAGATTTGTAGATTCGGATAAGGAGAAGCCGCGATGCACATGACCATCTGGAAGTCGATCGGAATTTCCGTCGCGTTGGGAGCGATCGCTGTGATCGCAATCGTCCGCACGGAGGCCCGCCCCAGGCCGAGCGGCGCGGCACAAGCACGGGCGGCAGTTGACGCCGACGTGATCTCCGGCGTGGTGACCAGCTCGAATGGCCCCGAGGCCGGCGTTTGGGTCATCGCCGAGACAAACGAGCTTCCCACGCAGTTCCGCAAGATTGTGGTGACGGATGATCAGGGCCGTTACGTGCTGCCCCAGTTGCCGAAAAAGAATTACAAGGTGTGGGTGCGAGGGTACGGCCTCGTGGACTCACAACCCGTGCAGGCCATGCCGGGCACGGCGCTGAGTCTGCAAGCGGTTGTCGCCCCCGATGCGAAAGCTGCCGCGCAATATTATCCCGCCGATTATTGGTACTCGCTCATGCAGTTGCCGCCGAAGAGCGCTTTTCCGATGACCATCGGTCCGGCCGCGTCCGATGACGATTCACCCTCCGCCGCCGCACCCAAGCGCCCCAGCACTTTATCGGAAGCTGCATGGATCTATCGATTAAAGCGCGGTTGCGGATCCTGCCACCAGATTGGAGACAAAGCCACCCGCGAAATCCCCGCGGCGCTTGGCCATTTCGATACTGGCGCGCAGGCCTGGCAGCGGCGGATTGAGTCCGGACAGATTGGCGCTTCGATGGTAGGTGGTGTTTCACAGCTTGGTTACGACAACGCCATCGCGATGTTTTCCGATTGGACGGACCGTGTTGCCGCGGGTGAATTGCCTCCAGCGCCGGCGCGTCCGCAGGGCATCGAGCGCAATGTCGTGATCACGCTGTGGGACGTGGGTACGCCGAAATCCTTCGTGCACGATGCGATGAGCACCGACAAGCATCATCCCACGGCCAACGCCTACGGGAAGGTGTACGCGACCGAATGGTCGTCCGGCATGCTGGAGGGGATCGATCCCGTCGAGGACACCAAGTTCGCGATTCCCGTTCCGGTGCCGGAGGTTGCCGCGGAATTCCGGCGCACGCACCCGCAAACCTTCTTGAAGCCATCTCCCTACTGGGGGCGCGAGGTGGTATTTGACGACACGCTCGAGGAGGAGGCTGGTCAACTCGACAGCAAGGGCCGCGTCTGGTTCATCCTGGAAGATCACCGCGAAGCGATTCCTCCCTATTGCAATGGCGTGTCGAGCAATGCTTTCGGCAAGAATTTCCCGATCGGAGCGAATGGGCGCCAGATAGCCTACTTCGATTCCAAGACGGGTAATTTCGGCCTCGTAGATACATGCTTCGGCGGCTCTCATGAGGTGATCGACAACGACAAGGACGAAACCTTGTACGTGACCGCCGGCGATAACGGCGGCCCCACGTCGCGCTTTGGAATCGGCTGGGTGAAGATCAGGGTCTGGGACGAGACCCACGATGGCGAGAAATCCCAGGGTTGGTGCCCGGCGGTCATCGATTATAACGGCGACGGAAAAACGGGCGCCTTCACGAAACCGAACGAGCCGCTCGATCCGAAATTGGATCGCCGGGTACCCGGCGGTGGCTATGGGATCAGCGTCAATCCGGTGGACCACAGCGTGTGGTACGCGGCGCAGGATCCCGTGCCTGGAAGAATCGTTCGCATTACGCTTGGTTCGAATCCCCCGGCCACCTGCCTCACGGAAGCTTACGAGCCTCCGTTCAAAAATCCGAAGGTTCCCGGCGTGGAGTCGTATTCTCCCGAAGGAATCGATGTCGACACCGACGGCGTGGTGTGGACTGCGCTGGCCGGCACAAACCAACTCGCCAGTTTCGACCGGCGCAAGTGCAAAGTATTCAACGGACCCGCCGCAACGGGCCAGCATTGCCCGGAAGGGTGGACGCTGTATTCCGTGCCCGGTCCCACCTTTAAGGGAGGCACCGTGCCGGCGGATTTCTTTTATTACAACTGGGTCGATCGCTTCAATACCTTCGGCCTTGGCGACAATGTCCCGGTGATCACTGGCACGTTTTCGGATTCATTGATCGTCTTCGACCCCAAAACCAAAAAGCTCGCCACCCTGCGCGTGCCATATCCGCTCGGGTTCTACACACGCTTTGTGGATGGCCGAATCGATGATCCCAAAGCGGGTTGGAAAGGGCGGGGGCTGTGGTCGTCCGACGATACCCGGGTTAGCTCTCACAACGAAGGCGGCAAGGGCGCCACGAGTTACGTCGCGCACTTCCAGCTCCGTCCCGACCCGCTCGCCAAGTGAAGCGGAGCGTTTGCGTAACGATTTGTTTCTAGTTTTGGTTGCGAAGGAAGTTTAGGGAGATTGCAATGAGTCGGACAGAAGTAAGGATCGACAGAAACTCTGTGTACAGCAGCGCGTGTTTGTTTCTGTTGTCGGCGTTCACCGCTCTGTTGGCCGGCGCGCCGGTTCGCGCGCAGGTCGACTTCGCGGGCACCTGGGGGCAAAAGTTCCAGGAAGATATCGCTGAGCGCGGGGATGCGGCGATCGGCGATTACGTGAGTCTGCCGATCAACGATGCCACGCGCATGAGGGCGGACGCCTGGGATGCGGAGCAATGGACGATGGTGGAGCATTTGTGCCACGCACATCCGATCGACTACGCCCCCCGCGGACCATCGCAGATGCGCATCTGGTCGGACATCGATCCGATGACGCAAGGTGTCGTGGCCTGGCACACGATACTCAGTTACATGCTTCCCCAGCGGACCATCTACATGGATGGGCGCCCCCATCCGCCCGAATGGGCGGCTCACACGTGGCAGGGATTCTCCACCGGCGAATGGGTGGGGGACACGCTGAAGGTGACGACCACCCACTTGAAGGAGGGTTACTTCCGGCGGAACGGTCTCGCGCGCAGCGAGAAGGCCACGATCACTGAGTACTTCTTCATGGACGAAAACAACCTGACGGACGTGGCGATCATTAATGACCCGGTCTATCTGACCGAGCCCTTTGTCCTGAGCACGGATTGGGTGCGCGACGTAGGCAAGCAACTATCTCCGAACTTTTGCATTTCCACCGTGGAAATCACTCACCCGAAGGGATGGGTCGCTTACCACTTGCCGGGACACAATCCCTGGCTGCATGAGTACTCGGACAAAACGGGCATCCCCTACGAAGCGATACGCGGCGGAGCCGAAACGATGTATCCGGAGTATCAGAAGAAGCTCGCAACCATGACGGTAGCGCCCAAGCCGGAAAGCGATTCGCGCAAAAAGGTAAATGAGTGAATATAAGTAATTAAGTTTATCTATAAATAAGTAAATAATCGGGGACAGTGCGGTAATATTGGTTTTGCTCGCAGCCCCTAGAAGAGTCGGCCGCTTCAAGCCCCCTCACCTCCCTCCTCTTCGTGTTCACGGAGCACGATTTCAAGACCACCACTCCGCTCGCCCTCGGACGAAGAAGTAAATTGTTCTTGACAAAGGCGTTGCGGAAGGACTATTAGCTGCTGTCAACGAAAGCATGAACGGGCTGACCGAGCTTGCAGCCGGGAGGGGTGCCTGGATGAGCTCGGGTGAAATAAGAGTTTTGGATCGGGATTTGCCGGGGGTGGGGATTCGATGAAGGGCCTCAATGGTGGGGATTGTGGTTTGCGGTTATCGTCAGTTCCGCGCTGTTCCGGTTTATTTTTCCTAGTACCTACGGCCCTTTTGGCGGCGTCCTCCGCCGCAGTTCAGTTGGGTGCTCAAAAATGGACAAAGTGCCGAAGAAGCAGATTGTTTCTCAGTAGAAGCAAGAATTGGGGCCCCGTCCGCGTCAGGAGTGCAGCAACCGGCCATGTAGCTGCTCACAAAGGGGTGACATATGTTCAATGACTCGAGTCTTCGTTCGGTTTGTCTGGTAGTTCTCGCGCTTTGCATGATTGTCTGCCCCGTTGCCATGGGCCAGACCGCCGCCACTGGAGCGCTGACTGGCGTAGTTACCGATGCGACGGGCGCCGTGGTGGTGGGCGTGACGGTGACAGCCACGAATGCGGGTACTGGCCAGTCGCGCACCGCGACGACGGGAGCGAACGGCGCCTACAATATTGGTCTGCTTCCGCCGGGCGATTACCGCGTGAAGTTTGCGGCCGCCGGGTTCAAGACGGTCGAGATTCCTTCCGTGAACATCAACGTGACGGAGACTCCTGTCGTGAACTACCAGCTGGAAGTGGGCGCGCAATCCCAGGAAGTGACGGTGACCGGCGAAGCCGAGACGATTCAGACCTCGAATGCGGCTGTGGGAACCGTGATGGGTTCCCAGACCGTTAGCTCGCTTCCTCTTACGACGCGGAACTACTCGAACCTCTTGGGTCTTTCGGTGGGAGCGAATGCCTCCGTCTACAACGCCACCACCATGGGAAAAGGCACCACCGACATCTCTGTGAATGGACAAAGCAGCATTCAGAATAATTTCCTGATGGACGGAGTATCCATCGTGAACTTCTCTTCCGGTGGAGTCGGCAACGATGCGACCACCAATGCCGGAGTTGGAATTGTAAATCCGGATGCGATCGAGGAGTTCAAGATACAGACCTCGCAGTACGATGCAGGCTACGGACGCGAACCCGGCGCCAATGTGAACGTGGTCACCAAGTCCGGCACCAATCAGTACCATGGAACCGTATTTGAGTTCTTCCGCAACACCGCTCTGGATGCCAACGATTACTTCCGGAAGCTGACGCCGCCGGTCATCACTGCCAGCGGCGCGTCCGTGCCCAACAATACGCGGCAGGTGCTGAACCAGAACCAGTTTGGCGGCACCTTCGGCGGCCCGGTCAAGAAGGACAAGATTTTCTTTTTTACGTCCTACCAGGAGACTCAGCAGAAGAACGGGGCGGGGTCTCAGGGCTACTCTGCCGGCGTGGTTTTGCCTCCGATTCCAACAGGCGATCGCTCGAACACGGCTGCCTTCCAGGCGGCACTCGGGGCTGTGTTTTGCCCGACGGGGACCGTCGGAGGTAAGACTTCGGTTGGCGGGACGCAGGTCGCTTGTAGCGGATCGAACATCAATCCGGTGGCGATCGCGCTGCTGCAGCTCAAGAATCCCGACGGCAGCTATCTGGTCCCCAGTTCGGGCACTCCAGGCTACCTCTCAGGCCAAACCTACAGTATCCCGGCCTTGTATAAGGAGCATCAGGCAGTAGGCAACTTCGATTACGTGATCAACGACAAGAACACGCTGGCAGGCCGGTACTTCTATACCAGCGATCCGACGGCAATCTCCTTCAATCAAGGCTATGCCGGCACCACCATCTGTGCTTGCCTGCCTGACACCGGCATGACCACCCGATTCACGACCATAACTTCACTCCTGAAGCTCACCTCGATCGTCAACAACAACTTCGTGAACGAAGCCCGAGTTTCCTACCAGCGCATCGATGACTATCTGGCCCACAACATTCCATTTACAAATACCCAGGTCGGCATCGCACCCATACTCCCGACAGTGACCACCCTCGACCAGATCACGGTCACGGGATTTTTCCAATTCGGCGCAATTCCCAATGTTCCGAACAAAAAATGGGTGGGCGGACTCGAAGTGGCCGACCAGATTTCCTGGAATCGCGGAAAGCACACGATGAGGGCCGGGTTGGAGTATGAGAAGGACCAGGAAAACTGGGACTTCGTGGGCTTCCTCGTAGGGGCGGAGGTTTTCAACAGCTTTAATGACTTCCTGTTGGGACTGCCCGGCTGCCAGACCGTTAACGCCGCCTGTGCCGCCAGCGCCGCGGCGGGGCTCACGAATGGAACTTCGAGCAGCAACATTGCTAACACCGGGACCATTCCCGCCGTTGTTTCGCCCACTGGTGTCGTACATGCATTCCGGCAACCCGACGCAAATGCCTTCGTCCAGGACGATTTCAAGTTCAACAAGCGATTGACCGTAAACTTGGGCGTGCGGTGGGAATACAACGGCTACTTTTGGGATAAATATGGGCAGAACGACACCGTCTGGACAAGCCTGATCAACACCGTCAACACTCCTGCGTTGCTCGGAACTTCAAATGCCACCGGGTCACTCGCCGGGTGGGTGGTGCCGTCGAATTTCAATCCTAATCGTTTCCCCGCTCCCACTGTGTCGGGCATTTTTCAGAACAGCCACCTGAGCCCGGCCGCGCAAAACGCTCCGATTGACAACTTTGCGCCGCGAATTGGATTTGCCTGGCAGCCTCTCGCGAGCGATCGGTTCGTCGTCCGCGGCGGTTTCGGATATTTCTACGCCCGTTTGCCGATCAACGTTTACTCATCCTCAACAGTGCAGTCTGCGCCCTACGCGGTCAACGTTTTCAATTCTGGAACAGCAAATTATTACGCCAGCGAGGCGCAGCCCTATTTGCCTGCCCAACTCGGATGGCAGAGTTCGATCCGCTGGGTCAACTTTGCAAATGGCGGGTCAAGCTCCAATCGGACGACTCCCAGCATCTTCGATCCACAGTTCAATTCTCCGCTGGTGGATGAGTGGAATTTGAACATTCAGTATGAGCTCGCGCCCAGTTGGGTGCTGGAAGTGGGCTATGTCGGATCCCACGGCTATCATCTGCTATCTACCCGGAATTTAAACGAAGCTCCACTCGTGAACGCGAGCAGTCCGCTCTGCTTGCAGGAGGCCATCTGCACCAACACCACGGCAAGTGGTAACGTCGGCGTGCGCGTTCCTTACCTGGGCTACGTGGCGTCAGGTCTTCCGGAGGTAGGCAACTTCGGGGATTCGCTATACGACAGTCTGCAGGTGGCCTTGCGGAAGCAGCTCTCTCACGGACTATCGTTTCAGGCGAACTACACGTGGGCGAAGGCGCTTGACCAGATAACGACCAGCAACGACCCCAACAACACTGCGCAACAATATGGACTAAATCCCGGATACCGCCCACAGCGCTTGACGGTGAACTACAGCTGGGACCTGCCTTTTGGAAATCCGGAAGGGTTTAAGGGCAAGCTTGTCAATGGCTGGGCCGTATCCGGCGTAACTACCGTTCAGGATGGCTTGCCTCTTACAGTTGTCGACACCAGAGGGGGCGCCATTTACGGGTTTGGACCAGGGACGACCCAAATCTCCAGGGCTCA
>JBEKTG010000157.1:0-7530 GCA_049516275.1 Candidatus Acidiferrales bacterium | reverse complement strand
TGATACTCGCGGTCTTCGCGCGATTTGCTCCCGCCCAGTCCCAGCAAAGCGGCGAGCGGAGAGCTCTGCAACTTTCGGAGCGATTCCACATCTATATATCCAATAGCCGGAGCATCCGGCGGAAGTTCGCCGAGGACGCCGAGCGCGTGTTCTGCCTGCTGGGGAGAGGCGGGATAGACCATGGCCCCTGGCTCCGATGTAAGTCTTGATGCCCTGCGGCTCGCGAAGTGAAGGTAAACCAGTCCGGCCGCCGTTGATGCCGCGAGCGCTGCGACCACAATCCATAGGCGCTTAGCAGAAGGCATCTTCACAAACTCGCTTCCTCCCCGTCCGGCCAGGTCGCCCATATTGGACAGCGTACCGGAAAGCCAAGATGAGAGAGTAACAATTGCGGCCTTTTGAGGCACATGCAACCACAACTTGCAGGTCTGCGTCGAATCCTGGAGACACGCGCCCTGCCCTTCCGGCGCCGGCGGCCGGTGGCCAAAAGGTCCAAAGTTTAAGCCAATGTGCGCCAAGAGAGCCTTAGCGCTTGCGAGCCTGGTCCTAATACTGGGGATCTCCGCGTGGGGACAAAAGAACGCGAAGCCCGCAACGGACTCGAGCCCTTCGTCCGCAGCAGGCAGCGCGTCAGGAGTTGCTCCGACGGTCGACCAGATCGTCAGCCACTACCAGGCGGCCGTGGGAGGCCGCGCCGCGTGGCAAAAGCTGAAGTCGCGCTCGTCGATGGGGACCGTCGATGTGCCGGCGATGAATCTCTCTGGAACGGTGGTAATTCACGAAAAGGCTCCAGACAAAATGCTGACGATCATCATCATAGCCGGCTCGGCCTTTCGTCAGGGGTTTGACGGCGCCATTGGTTGGGCACAGGATCCGCAGGACGGCCTGCGGGAACAGACCGGCGCCGAACTTGCCGAAGCCAGGCGCCAGTCCGATTTCTACGGTCCCTTTGACCTGCATCAACATTACTCAAAGCTGGTTTCTCTGGGCGTTGAAAAAGTGGACGATCGCGATGCCTACGTGCTCGAAGCCACGCCTCCGGAAGGTGGCGAGCCGGACAAGCTATTCTTTGACGCCACATCCGGGTTGCCTGTCCAGATCATCAGCCAGCACCACACGCCCGAAGGCGTGTCCGAGTTTCGGGAGCAATTCTCCGATTACCGGGTTGTGGACGGGGTGAAGCTCCCATTCACCATCTCCCAGGAAAGTTCCGATTCCTCGTTCACGGTCCGGATCAGCGAGGTGCGCCATGACATCCAATTTGAGGATAGCGAATTTGCCAAGCCTGCTGTACAATAGGGCATCCCAGCTTTCATAGCAGGAGGATAACTGTCTTGCTGGCACAAGGTTTGCTGGCCCGGAAAACCTTGCTTGCAATTTGATTGCCCCTGTGATAATTTCGCTCGGTTTGACAGGGCTGGCGTAGCTCAGCTGGTAGAGCATCTGATTTGTAATCAGAGGGTCGGGGGTTCAATTCCCTCCGCCAGCTGATTCCTGAGGGATCGGGATTTCGAAGTGAAGGATGCGGACGGATTCCTCGCAATAAAAGCGCTGGGGCTGGTGTCTGCGGACACGAGCCTTTTCTGCATTGCAGAGTAACCCCGTACAGCAGTCCGGTTCAGATATGGCTATGCTCGTGGGCGTGGCCGGTGTGTCCCGAATTGTTTCGCCGGACGGGTGGGTGAGTGGCTAAAACCAGCAGACTGTAAATCTGCCGCTCCTTGCGGGCTACGGAGGTTCGAATCCTCCCCCGTCCACCAGTTTTTGGCGTGGTATTCCGGATGGGTGCCCCGGGACGCAGCGATGAACTTTTCAAAAGCGCGCGCAAAGCAGCTCCGAATTGCGAAACAGACGAAAAGCGGAAAGCCCGGTGGCGCTTTCAACGTCTAAGCAATGGGCGATAAACAAAAGGGATTTGAAGTTCCGGGCGGGCCGGGTTGGGCCTGGGTAGCTCAGTTGGTAGAGCGCGTCCTTGGTAAGGACGAGGTCACCGGTTCAATCCCGGTCCCAGGCTCCAGTTGCAAAGAGAAGTGAATGAAGAAATAAATGAGCAGGAATTGCGGGTTGGTTGGCGCGAGCGGGGGTAACTCAGTGGTAGAGTCTCTGCCTTCCAAGCAGATGGTCGCGGGTTCGAGCCCCGTCCCCCGCTCCAGAACGCCGGGCGCCGCGAATCTTTAGGGGAATGTAAGGCAGTTGCAATCTTAAGAAGCTTTTTGTCGCGAGGGTGAAAGAAGATGGCGAAGGAGAAATTCGAGCGAGTTAAGCCGCACTTGAACGTGGGGACGATTGGGCACATCGACCACGGCAAGACGACGTTGACGGCGGCGATCACGAAGGTGCTGTCGAAGAACAATCCAAAAGTATCGTTCCGGGCGTTTGATTCGATTGACAACGCGCCGGAAGAGCGCGAGCGCGGAATCACGATTGCCGTATCGCACGTCGAATACGAGACGGCCAACCGACATTACGCGCACATCGATTGCCCGGGCCACGCCGACTACGTGAAGAACATGATCACCGGGGCGGCGCAGATGGACGGAGCGATCTTGGTAGTCGCGGCGACCGACGGTCCGATGCCGCAGACGCGGGAGCACATTCTGCTGGCGCGGCAGGTAGGCGTGCCGGCGATTGTGGTGTTCCTCAACAAGTGCGACATGGTGGACGACCCCGAGCTGCTCGAGCTGGTCGAACTGGAAGTGCGCGAGCTGCTCAAGATGTACCAGTTTCCAGGCGACACGATTCCGGTGGTTCGCGGATCGGCGCTCAAGGCGCTGGAAGGCGACGAGAAGTGGGAGAAGTCGGTGCTGGAGTTGATGGACGCGGTCGACAAGCACATCCCGCTGCCGCCGCGAGACGTCGACAAGCCGTTCGCGATGCCGATCGAAGATATTTTCTCGATCTCCGGCCGCGGCACGGTGGTGACGGGCCGGATCGAGCGCGGCAAGGTGAAGGTGGGCGAGGAAGTGGAGATTGTAGGCTTCCGTCCGACGACGAAGAAAACGGTGACGGGCGTGGAAATGTTCCGCAAGCTGCTCGATGAGGGCATGGCGGGAGACAACGTCGGGCTGCTGCTGCGCGGCACGGAAAAAGATGAAGTGGAGCGCGGGCAGGTGCTGTCGAAGCCGGGGTCGATCATGCCGCACACGAAGTTCAAGGCCGAAGCGTATGTGTTGACCAAGGAAGAAGGCGGGCGGCACACGCCATTCTTCACGGGCTACCGGCCGCAATTCTACTTCCGCACGACGGACGTGACCGGAGACGTGAAGCTGCCGGCGGGCGTGGAAATGGTGATGCCGGGAGATAACGTGTCGGCGGAGATCACGCTGATCACGCCGGTGGCGCTGGAGAAGGGATTGCGGTTTGCGATTCGCGAAGGCGGCCACACCGTGGGCGCCGGAGCCGTCGCGGAGATCGTCGAGTAAACATGGCAAACGGGGAAAAAATTCGCATTCGTTTGAAGGCGTACGATCACCGCATTCTCGATCAGTCGACGCGGGAAATTGTCGACACGGCCAAGCGCACAGGAGCGGAAGTGGCCGGGCCGATTCCTCTGCCCACGGTCATCAACCGCTGGACGGTGTTGCGCTCGCCGCACGTGGACAAGAAATCGCGCGAACAGTTTGAAATGCGCACGCACAAGAGGCTGATCGATATTCTCGAGCCGACGCCGGATACGGTCGACGCGCTCATGAAGCTCGACCTGCCGCCGGGCGTCGATGTCGAGATCAAGGCTTTCGGACGGGAACACGCGGCCAAGTAGCGCATCCCGAACGTTGGGATTCGCTGGCAAACGGTAACTACGAAGGAAAGAGCGAGAGATGGCGGTCAACGGAATACTCGGAATCAAGCTGGGAATGACGCAGGTCTTCGCCGAAGACGGCACGGCCGTCCCGTGCACGGTGCTGCAGGCCGGCCCGTGCGTGGTGGTGCAGCGCCGCACGAAAGACAAAGACGGCTACGACGCGGTTCAGTTGGGCCTGGTGGAATTCATCAAGCCCCAGCGCGTGAACAAGGCGCTGACCGGCCATTTCAAGAAGGCCAACGTCGCGCCGATGCGCTATGTCGGCGAGCTGCGCACCAACGACTCAAAAGATGAAACCAAGGCGGGCGACCGCGTGCTGGTGGACGGTTTCCAGGTCGGCGAGCTCGTGGACGTCACCGGCGTAAGCAAGGGCAAGGGATTTCAGGGCGGCGTGAAGCGCTGGCACTATCGCGGCGGCGACGCGTCGCACGGCTCGATGCACCACCGCGCTCCTGGCGGAATCGGCGCCAGCTCTTTTCCGTCGCGCGTGTGGAAGGGCCAGCACTTTCCCGGTCATATGGGCAACGAACGCAAGACCACCAAGAATCTCCGCGTGGTGAAGATCGACACCGACGAGAATCTGCTGCTGGTGCGCGGTTCGGTGGCGGGTCCGGCGGGCAGCTATATCTTTATTCGCAAGGCGAAGAAGTAGCTTAGGAAACGGCGAGAGACGACGATGCCAGTTGTGGACGTGAAAAACCTGGATGGCAAGACAGTCGGTCAGGTGGATTTGGCCGACGATGTGTTTGGCGCGAGGGTGAACGAGCACCTGCTGCACGAGGCGGTTCGGCATTACCTTGCAGGCGAGCGCGCCGGCACGCACAAGACGAAAGACAAGAGCGAAGTCAGCGGCTCCGGCAAGAAGCTCTGGAAGCAGAAGGGAACCGGCCGCGCGCGCGTGGGATCGATTCGGTCGCCGTTGTGGCGCCATGGCGGCACGGTGCACGGACCGGTGCCGCGCAGCTACGAGTATGCGCTCCCGAAGAAGATGGTGCTGGGTGCGCTGCGTTCGGCGCTGTCGGCAAAAGTCGCCCAGCAGAAGTTGACGATTGTCGATGGCTGGGCACTGGAATCGCACAAGACCAAGGCGTTCCGGCAGTCGCTCGACAAGCTCGATGGCACCAAGACGATTCTGCTCGTCTCGAACACCTCGGACGTGAATCTCGAGCGGGCCAGCAGGAATCTGGAAGGCGTCACCCTGGTGGCTTCGACGCATCTTGAGCCGTACGACTTGCTGCGGCACGACCGCCTGATGCTTTCCCGCGAAGCGGCCGTGCGGCTGAGCCGCGCGCTTTCCGCGGTGAAGAGCGAGTCCGAAGCTCCGATTCAGATCGAGCCGGCTCCGCGCGTGAAGGCCGAAGCGAGCGAGCCCGCCAAGCCGAAAGCGGCGCCCGTAAAGGCCAAGCCGCAGGCAGCGCCTAAGACCGCTAAAAAGGCGGCTCCGGCCAAAGCGGCAGCGAAAGAAAAGCCGAAGGCCAAGCCCAAGGCGAAAAAGGAATAGGTCATGGCGACGAGGCTTTACGAAATAATCCGGCGGCCGATCATCACCGAAAAGGGCCTGGGCGTGAAGGAAACGCAGCACACCGTCGTTTTCGAAGTGGCGGCCGACGCCACCAAGACGGAAGTAAAAGAAGCCGTACAGCGGATTTTCAAGGTCAAGGTCGACCGCGTGCGCACCGCCATTTACCACGGCAAGTTTCGCCGCCGCGGGCGCGCCGAAGGTTTCCGCAGCGATTGGAAGAAGGCTTACGTGAAGCTGGCGCCCGGCGAGAAGATGATCGAATACGCGGAGAATCTGTAGCGGAATCTGGTACCGGGACGGTTTCGGAAGGCGAATCCGTTCTTTGGAAGGCTCGAGGCAAGCAATGCCATTAAAAACATTTAAACCGTACACACCGGCGCGGCGCTTCCTGACCATGCTCGATAAGAGCGAGATCACCAAGCAGTCGCCAGAAAAGTCCCTGACGGAATCGAAGAAGCGCACCGGCGGCCGCAATTCCCACGGCGAAGTCACGTCGTGGCATCGCGGCGGCGGCCACGCGAAGCGCTACCGGTCGATCGATTTCCGCCGGGACAAGACGGGAATTCCGGCCAAGGTGGCCTCGATCGAATACGACCCGAACCGCTCGTCGCGCATCGCGCTGCTGCACTATGCCGATGGCGAGAAGCGCTACATCCTGCAGCCGGTGGGCCTCGAAGTCGGCATGACGGTGCAGAACGGCGAGGGTGCGGACATTCTTCCCGGGAACGCGATGAAGTTCCGGCACATTCCTCCCGGCACGATGGTTCACAACCTGGAACTGTTTCCCGGCAAGGGCGGCCAGGTGGTTCGCGCGGCTGGCGGCGCGGCGCAGCTGTTGAGCAAGGAAGGGGAAATCGCCCTGGTCAAGCTGCCCTCGGGCGAGACCCGGAAGTTCAGCGTCGATTGCATGGCCACGATCGGGCAGCTCGGAAACGTGGACCATGAAAATGTCACCTACGGGAAAGCGGGCCGCACACGATGGCACGGAAAACGTCCTACGGTGCGCGGCGTGGCGATGAACCCGGTGGACCACCCGCACGGCGGCGGTGAAGGCCGTGTGAAGGGCAACCACCCGCAGACTCCGTGGGGATTCCCAACCCTGGGCGCTAAGACGCGCAAAAAGCGCAAGAGCGACCGGATGATTGTGGAACGGCGGAAGCCTTAGTTTGCAGCAGCAGTAAATCAGGAAAACCCGGCGCGGCGGGGGAATCGAGGATCAGATGGCAGCTACACGATCGTCTCGACGTGCAACACGCCGCACCGTTCGTCCGCGCAAAGCGGTTTCGCGCAGGCCGTTAAAATCGGCGGGAAAGCCGCCCGCGAAGCCGGTGGGCAGGGTTGGTTCGAAGCTGGCGCCCGCGCCGCAAGTGCTGCTGCGTTTCTGCCGCAGCGGCTGGGCGGTGATTGTGGACAAGATTCCGAACGCGCAGGGCACCCGGTTTGTATGCCCGTTCTGCCCGCTTTCGCACCGCGTTTCGGGCCCGGTCCGCGGGTTTCGCAAGATGCGCCGGCCGCAATGGATCAAGCTGCGCCGCGTAGAGGAGTAGAGGAAAGATGCCGCGTTCACTAAAGAAGGGCCCTTTTATCGACGATCACCTGCGGGTGAAAGTCGAAGGGATGAATTCGCGAAACGAGAAGAAGGTCGTCAAGACGTGGTCGCGGCGGTCCACCATTCTGCCGGACATGATCGGCCACACCATCGCGGTGCACAACGGGCGGAAGTTTATCCCCGTATATATCACCGAGCAGATGGTGGGGCATAAACTCGGCGAGTTTGCTCCCACGCGAAGCTTCAAAGGTCACGCAGTGAAGGCGGCCCTCGAAAGGGCGGCTGGTGCGGCACCGGCGGCAGGCGCGGCGCCCGCGGGCGCCGGAGCTCCCAAGGGATAGCGCAACACGTAAGGAAAAGGCATAAACGATGGCGACGGCAACCACAGAGACGACAGGTCAGATTGAAGGCACGGCAATCGCGCGTTTTGTGCGCGTGTCGCCGCAAAAGGCCCGGCTGGTGATCGATTTGATCCGCGGCCAGCGCGCGGAAGAAGCTTTACAGACGCTGCAGTTCACCAAGAAGCGCATCGCCAAGGACGTGGCCAAGACGCTGCGCAGCGCCATCGCCAACGCGGAGCGCAAGGCGGACGATTCCGGCGCGTCGCTCGACGTGGATGCGCTCTACGTGACGCACTGCTGCGTGAACGAAGGTCCG
>JBEKTG010000156.1:0-7540 GCA_049516275.1 Candidatus Acidiferrales bacterium | reverse complement strand
TTACCAGAAACTCGTATCCCATCTTGATGGAGTGGCGTCCGCGGATGAGGGAGTAATTCACTTTCGGGTCGAACGAGGTGGGATTCTGGAACTGCGGATTGCTCGTTTGCCGCCCAAGCTGGCTGAATCCGCTGATGTTCTGCGAATTGATGCCCCCCTGGAGGCTCGCTGTAGTTGGCAAACCAGAGAAGGGAAACTCTGCAATTGATGTTGCAAGGCCCAGGTTGGGAGGCGTTTTTCCCCCTTTAATGCGTGAGAAGCCGAAGCGCGCTTCCAGCAACGAATTCGGCGAAATCGTCCAGGTGTAGCCCGCCGAGGTGTTTTGATCGAACACGTGCAGGTTCCCTGTCCCGTTACCGCCCGCCACTCCTGTGATGTCTGGCTGAAAATACTGATGGTCGATGCGCTGGCTGAAGCGGAGGAAGCCGGTCATACGGCTGTTGATCTGGCCGTCGAGCTTGACGTCATATTTATCGGTGTAGTCACGAACCAGCAGATCCTGCAGGTAGTCATTGGAGCGTACCGAGGAAGTTACAGTCGGCAGCGCAGTCAGCACCGCGGCTGCAAACGGATTCAGCGCGGTAATCGGAATTTGCGTGCCGGCTTTATAGACCACGCCGGTCAGCGGGTCCGCAACGGTCACCGGCAAGGTACCGGCACGGTCCGTCATCGTCGGAATGGAATCGAAGTTATTGTAATGGAGAAGTTGCCTGTAACCCTCGTAGTCGGTGAAGAAAAATATCTTGTTCTTGATGAGCGGGCCACCGAAAGTGCCGCCGAATTGATTGCGGTTGAGCGGGGGCTTGGCCGCGGGAGCAAACAGATATCCTGTGGCGTTCAGGTCCGTATTGCGGAAAAACTCGTAGGCGTCTCCGTGGAACTGGTTGGTGCCGGATTTCATGGAGGCATTCACCACCGCGCCGCCGACGCGCCCGTATTCCGCGCTGTAGTTGCTGGTGATGACCTTGAATTCGGAGAGCGCGTCGGGAGAGGGCTGCACCAGCTGGGCCGAATACCCCTGGTTGCTGGTGCCGTAAGCATTGTTGTCCAGTCCATCGAGCAGAAAGTTGTTGTACGTGCTGCGCATGCCGTTGACGTTGAACGAGCCTTCGCGCGGCGTGCCGGTGGGCCCGAAGGAGACGGCGATCGGAGACTTCACGGCATTCGCAGATAAGAGGGCGAGGTCAGCATAGTTGCGGCCGTTCAGCGGAAGCTCGGCTACCGCTTGCGTGCCGATCACCTGACCGAGCTCGCTCGAGTCAGTCTGGATCATGGCGGCCGCAGAGGACACCACGACGGACTCGGTGATAACGCCTACTTCCATTTTAGCGTCCACGCGCTGGCGCGCGCCCACGTCCACGCGTACGTCGGTCGTAAACTTCGAGAAGCCGGACTGCTCGACCGTCAGGCTATATCGACCTACCTTCACGTTCAGGAAATCATAGTTCCCGTTTTCATCGGTCGCGGCCTGCATTTGGATGCCGGTGCCCTGATTCGTCAGGGTGACCGTCGCCTTGGAGACCGCTCCGCCGGAAGGATCCGTAACGGTTCCAAGAACTTCCGATGTTTCAAATTGACCGAACAGGAGGGATGCAAAGAAAAAGAACCCGCAGATGGAAACCAGCAGTTGTTTTTTCATGCGGCAATTTCGCACGGGAAGTGTTTCGCGTGTGTGAAGGCCTTGTGACGATTCGGTGAGACGGCTTATGGCGACGTGCGGAACGAAGGATCACAGCGACACGAACTTCCCAACACCAGAGTCTACGAGGGCGGTAGTGCAAAGTATTCCCAATTGCAAGCTACTTGGCGGCTGAGAAGCCCATGCGCAGGCGATTGCCGCGCGCTTTTGGCTGGTATTCGACGGCATCCGCGAATTGGCGAACGAGGCGAATGCCCTGGCCGCCCACGCGAGTCTCCTCATCGGGACTCAGCGCGCCCAGCTCCGGCGCCTCCAGCGGGTTGAATGGCTGGGCTTCGTCGTCGACGACAAATTCAAAATAGCTTTCGCGCGGCATCGCAAAGCTCACGAGCACGGGGCAATCCTCCGCTCCCGCATATCCGTGGCGGATCACGTTCGAGACCACTTCCTCCAGACACAGTTCGATGGCGAATTGGACGTTCCCAGGAATCGCGTGCCGCGTGGCGAGACTTTCAATCCACGGGGAAAGCTGCGTCATGTCGGAGAGGCGGCTCCGCAGAGCCAGCTGATCCTGCATCTGGCCGGTGCCGTTTCCAGTCATAGATAGGGCTGGTCCATGGGGCATCCCGCGCTAGGTGAGTTGCAGGGCGTCCAATGCACTTTGCAGCTCGTGATGTACGGGAATCAGCGTGTCGGTTCCGCTGGTCTTCAAAACTTTTTCGACCATCTCATTGGGAGCGAACAAAACGATTTTCCCGCCGCGGCCCTTGATAGCCCTCGCCGGAGCCACGAGCGCCCGCAATCCCATCGATCCCAGAAACGAAACGTTTCGCATGTCTACGAGGACAGCCTTCCGGCTGCCTGCAATGATGTTCATCTTCAAATCGATGGCGGCGGCTCCCTCGATGTCAAGCTTGCCATCGAGGATCACCCGCATGACTCCTCCCGCCAACTCTTCTGTTGACATAGCCATATCTTTTTATCTCCCGATCTGCTGGTACGTATTATGGCCGGCAGAACTTATGTCACCGTTGGAACACAAGGCAGTTCGCCCGATGACCATACCGGGCGGAGGTTACAGGAATGTTACAGGCTCTCGCCCAGGTGGAGTTCGCAAAATTGGCCCCCCTGGCTTCGGAGCATCTGCACGCGTCCATTCTCAAAATGCGAGCTCGATGATCGAAACATCGTCTTCGAACTGATCGCTGCCGCGGGCCGCGCGGATGGCTGTGATCGTGTGCTGCAGCGGCGTTTCGGAACTCCGCTTGGAATCGACGAGGGTCTCAAGAAACTCTTCATAGGTGAGAATGGTGTCATCGGGCCTGGTGATCTCGTAGATGCCATCGCTAAAAATGTAGAGACGGCTGAACTCGGGTAAATCCTGCGAGCCTTCTCCGAAGTTCATCTCCGGGAAAGCGCCGATAATGGCGCCGCGCTGCGATAACTCCACTGGCGCGGCGGTCTCGCGGGTAGCTCCCGCCATCAGGATGGCGGGCGGATGGCCGCCGTTCGCGTAGGTGAGCCGGCGCTTTTGTTTGTCGTACACGCCATACCACATCGTGAAATACATGTCGTTGTGCCGATCCATCTGAAACACCTTGTTGAGCGCCTTCAGCACCTGAGTCGGCGAGCGAAAATCGGTGGCGGGCAATGTCTGGTTGCGCACGACGTTTATTGCCGAGATGGATAGCAGTGCTGCCTGCACGCCGTGCCCGCAGACATCGAGCAGGTACATCGCAAGGTGATCGGGATCGATCCAGTGATATCCGAAGGCATCTCCTCCCAGCGCAACCGACGGGATGAACAGCCAATCGGTGGTGATCTCGCCGCTCAACCGTTCGGGGAACAGTGAAATCACATATTTCGCCGCCTGCGCCAGATCTTCCGCGAGCCGCTCCTCGCTTTTCTTGAGCGCGGCATAGGCTTCGTTGCGCTCGATGAGCGCGATGTAACCCCGCGAGTGATGGCGGATGCGGGCGGTCAGCTCGATCGGATCGGGCAATTTCACCAGGTAGTCGTTCGCTCCGAGCATGAAAGCTTCCGCTTTGACTTTGGGCTCCTCCTTTGTGGAAAGAACGATGGTGGGAATTTCTCTGGTCGCGGGATTCGCCCGATAGAACCGCAACATCGTCAGGCCATCGATCTCCGGCATGACGAGGTCTTGAAGAATGACCGTAGGATGAAATTCCGCGGCGGCTTCCATCGCTTTCGTAGGATCGGCGCAGTAAGCGAAATCGACATCCGTCTCGGGCGCGAGCATGCGGCGGACGGCTTCGCCAATCATGGGCTGGTCGTCCACGAGAAGCACGCGAACGCGGCGCGGCTGCTCCGCAGCGACGCGTTTTGTGGCGGCAGCCTGCGTCTGATCGGTCATGGCGAACTCCTTTTGCGGGCCTTTTGTCGCGGCCGCGAAACGCTTGCGGCGCGATTGATCGCTTCGGCGATCCGTTCCAGAGGAAGAATCTCGACGGCTGCATCGATCTTGGCCGCGGCTTTCGGCATGCCGTACACGATGCTGGTGGCTTGATCCTGGGCGATGGTGTGCCAGCCGGCGCGCCGCATTGCCAGCAGCCCTTTTGCTCCGTCCGCCCCCATGCCCGTCAGGAGAACGCCGACGGCGGTAACCGGCCACCAGGCCACAACCGTGTGGAAGAAAACGTCGACCGAAGGGCGATAGGAATAGTCCGCAGGCTCCTTCGAGTAAGCAAAAGCCAGTTCGGGCGTCAGCAAGAGATGGTCGTTGGTGGATGCGATTTTCACGATACCGGCTTCCGGGTGGTCGCCACTCGAGATCGGTCGCACATCCCGTGAGGATTCCCGCCCCAGCCACGTTGCAAGCCCCGGCGCAAACACTTTGTCCACGTGCTGCACAATGGTGATCGCGGCGGGAAGCGAGGGCGGCAGGCTGGAGAGCACCCGCAATAGCGCCGCCGGCCCGCCGGTGGAAGCGCCAATGACAATCAGCGGAAAGCCGGGCTGAGGAGTGACGCCTGCCGTAGCAGGCATTTGTGGAACCGAGAGTTGCCCGGATGGTTTGCCAATAAACTTACGGAGCATGGCGATCTTCGCGAGCAACTGGGAAGGGGGAGCGGATTCCCCTGCTTTATCGAGGACGGGCGTGTTGACGGCATCAAGCGCGCCCCACCCCATCGCTTCGAACACCTTCGAAGAATGCCCTCCGACGGTGGCCGTAACGATCAGAATCGCGCAAGGCGAGTCACGCATGATGATGCGCGAAGCCTCGGCGCCGTCCATTCGCGGCATCATCAGATCCATCAGAATGAGATCCGGCACATCCGCCGCGCATTGCCGGACCGCCTGTTCGCCGTCCGTGGCGATCCAGGCGATCTGGTATTCCGGCACGCTGGTGACCACGCGGCGCAAAGCCTCGACGGCCATCGGAACGTCGTTGACGATGGCGATTCTCATTCGCCGGGGAGCCCGATCAGCTCTGCGACAGCGGAGAGAAGCGTTTCGTCGTGGAAGCTGCTTTTCGTGAGGTAGCGGTCGGCGCCCGCGTCGAGGCCGCGCATGCGGTCTTCTTCGCGGTCCTTGTAGGACACGATGATGACAGGTAGTGTGTGCAGTTTCGGGTCCGCCTTGATCTTCGAGACCAACTCGATGCCGGTCATGCGAGGCATGTCCACGTCGGTGATGGTGAGGTTGTAGGAACCGGCACGCAGCGCGTTCCAGCCGTCGATTCCGTCAACGGCGACCTCCACGACGTATCCGCGGTTCTGCAGAAGGGAACGCTGCACCTCCCGCACGGTGACGGAGTCATCCACCACGAGGATGCGCTTGTGTTTCAGCTGAGCGATCTCGCCGCGGCCGAGCCCGCGCAGGCGCCCCCCGTGCAGCAGAGTCTCGACCGATCGCGCCAAGTCATCGACGTCCACAATCAGCACGGGCGAGCCGTCGTCCATCAGCGCCGCCGCGCTGATGGAAGGAACTTTTCCGAGCCGGGGATCGAGAGGCCGCACCACCATTTCGTATTCGCCGACGAACCGGTCGACAGCCAGCCCGTAGCGCGTGGCGCGATCGCCCAGAAGCACCACGGAAATCTGTTCGCCCCAGTTCGGCTTGCCCGGAATGTCGAGCACCTCGAGAGCGGACACCACTCCAATCCGCTCGCCGTCGAGGGAAAAATACTGCTGACCCTCGAGCGTCGAAAGGTCCGACCGATTCACCTTGACGACGCTGGCGATGCGCGTCAGGGGAAACGCGAACGGCTCTCCGCTGATTTCGGCAACGAACGTGCGCAGCACCGAAAGCGTGAGCGGCAGCTCGAGTTGAATTGCTAGTCCCTGGCCGGGGCGCGTTGAAATAGACGCCAGGCCGCCCACCGACTTTGCCATTTCCTGCACGGCATCGAGCCCAACGCCCCGTCCTGAAATGTCTGTGACAGCTTCGGCCGTGGAGAAACCAGGCAGGAACAGAAATTCCAGGAGTTCGGCCTCGGAAAAACTAGTCGCCATTTCGGGAGCCGCGAGCCCCTTGGCGATCACGGTAGCGCGCAGGACTTCGATGTCGACTCCTCGGCCGTCATCCGACACCGTCAGCACGAAGAGCCCGGCGCGGTGGCGCGCCTCGAGTTGGATCGTGCCGGACGGAGGCTTGCCCGCGGCAATCCGCACCTCGGGGCGCTCGATGCCGTGGTCCAGGCTGTTGCGGATTGCATGATTCAGAGGGGCTTCGAGCCGGTCGAGGATTTCCCGGTCGACCTCGGTGTTCGCGCCCAGGATCTCCAGCTGCGCTTGCTTGCCCAACTGGCGCGCAAGGTCGCGAACCAGACGCGGAAAACCCTCGACCCCGTCCCCGAACGGCCGCATCCGGCTCGCCACGACCTCGCGATAGAGACGATCCGAGAGCCCTGCCGAACGAATTCCGAAACCATCCAGCTGCGCATGGCGTTCCGCAGTCCACCGCCGCGTTTCCTGCAGCTTTCGCCGCGCCTCCGCCAGCATGACGCCCGCTTCCGAAGAGCTTGGGACTGAAGACTGCAATGATTCGAGCAGCCGGTTGATCTCGCTGTACCGGTGCTTCAATCCAAGCAGGGATTCGGAGAACGGCTCGAACCAGCGGCTCTGCACCAGCGATTCTCCCGCCAGGCCCATCAGGCGGTTGAGAGTCTGAGCGGTTACTTTGATGGAACGGTCCGTGCCCACGGCACTGCGTACGGCACGGGGAGGCGGCGGGGCGGGCGCCACCGGTGTCGCGGCTTGCGCCGGAGCGGACGGAGCCGAAACGGGGGCATCAACGCTCGGAGGCTCTGCCTGAGGCGGCGCGGCATTTGCCGACGCAACGGCAGGCGGCGGGGCCGGGGTTGGGGCAGGAGCCACAAATTTACCGGCGCGCACATCGGCCAATTGACTCAGGATCTGCTCGACCGAGGCACTCTGCTCCTCCACCCATGCCGGAACGGCCGATTCCTCGAGCGTGCCGAGCCGTGCCAGCACGTCGCCGGCATGGAGCAAGACGTCTATGGCAGCAGGTTCCAGCGTGAGCAGCACGCCTTCCTGCGCCGCGACCAGGCAATCCTCCATCGAATGCGCGAGCTGCACGGCCACGTCGAGACGCACAATCCGCGCGGCCCCCTTGATCGAATGCGCGGCGCGCATCGTGGCGGCAAGATGCTCTTTCGCGGAACCGCCGCCTTCCAGGGCGAGCAATCCAGCGGTGAAGACGCGCATTTGCGATTCGACCTCGCCCCGGAAGAGGTCCCACATCGAGAATGCGCCGAGATTGCTCACGCGATCTTCTCCGCCACCGCGCCAAACAGGAGGCTCTCGTCGATGATCGCAATCGTTTTTCCGTCGGAGTGGAAAAGCCCCTGCGTATAAACGACGGCCACGTTGGTGAGCGTCACAGGCAGCGGCTCGATGACCTTGACCGTGACGTCGT
>JBEKTG010000155.1:0-8117 GCA_049516275.1 Candidatus Acidiferrales bacterium | reverse complement strand
GTTGAAGAGCGGCGACCCTGGAATTTTTGGGCGTCTGGCGGAAGAGATGGAAGCGCTCGACGCGGCCGGGATACCGTACGAGGTCGTGCCGGGAATTACGGCCGGAATTGCGGCGGCGGCTTCCCTCAGCGTCTCGTTGACGGACCGCCGGAAGTCTGCCCGCGTGGTAATCGTCACGGGGCACAAGGCGTACGCCGGGCAGAAGCAGGAGAAAATTGACTGGAAAAGCCTGGCTCGCGAAGACGCCACCCTGATCGTTTATATGCCGGGGCACGAATTTAGTAATCTGCGCGAGGAGTTGCTCGAAGCGGGCCTATCCCGGGACGTCCCGGCAATGATCGTTTCGCGCGCCACGACACCTGACCAGCGCCACCAATTCACAACGGTGGGGAATCTGGATTCGCTTCCTCATCTCGAATCCCCTTCGATTCTTCTGATGGGCTGGGCCCTGGAAGGCGCGGGAGAGAAATCGCGCGAGGAAGCTGTGTCGCACGCCATCGACTGCGCCGAACTGATGCTCGCCTCCGAATAGAGACTTCATGCTAGATTCAGAGACTGCCTGCACGATGCTTGACCGCAAAAAGTCGCTTGTGAGCTGGATCGATATTGTCTGGCTCCTCTTCATTCTGGGTCTTGCGCTTCTTCCTCCCATTGCGGAGGTCCACAAGCAGCTGACGCTCGCGGCCATCGCGGTATTTCAGTTTTTCGAACGCCCCATCATCGCGTGGCAGCCAAAGCGCGGCCCTTACTACAGCGTATTTATTAAAATCGCGCTCGCCACTCTGCTGCTCGACCATACCGGCGAAATTGGAATCAACAGCAGCTACTACCCGATTTACTATCTCCCGATCGTAACGGCGGCGATTCACTTTGGACCGATCGCCACGCTGCTGTGGACGGGACTCGCCTCGCTTGCTTACGCCTCGTTTTTGATTCCCGCCCTGCAGGAATTTGAACTCACGGCGGCTGGAGCCACCATCCTCGCAATCCGCGTGCTCTTCTTTTTTCTCTTCGCGATTCTGGTGAATCAGTTTGCGATGGAGAACAAGAGGCAGGTGGCGCGATACCAGGCGCTTTCGGAAACGCTGGAAGAAACCAACCGGCAGTTGCGCCGCGCCGAAGAAGAAGCCCGGCGTTCGGAGCGGCTGGCTGCGCTCGGGCAGCTCTCCGCCGGGTTGGCCCACGAGATACGGAACCCGCTCGGCGTGATCAAAGGTGCCGCGGAGATGCTTTCGCAGAAAGTCGCCGATACTCTTCCGCTGGCAAGCGAACTCGCGGGATACATTTCCTCCGAGGTGAACCGGCTAAACGCCCTCGTGTCGCGCTTTCTCGATTTCGCGCGGCCCATGAGCCTGGAGGCGCGGCCGCTGCGTATTTCGGAGGTCGTGGACCGCTCGCTCGAATCGGTGCATCACCAGTTGCCGGACCTGAAAGTGAAAGTGGAGCGGCATTATGCCACGGCGCAGACCGAGATTCTTGCCGACGAGCAGCTGTGCGAGCGCGTGTTCGTGAATTTGATTGTGAATGCATGCCAGGCGATGGCCGGGCTTCCGGTAGGCGAACGGACCTTGCGCGTCTCGGTGTCGCCTGAAATCTCCAACGGGGAGGCCGGCGAGGCGATCACCATCGAAGACACCGGACCCGGAGTGCCGGAGGAAATCCGCGAGCAGATTTTCAATCCTTTCTTTACGTCTAAGAAGGATGGCGTCGGCTTGGGACTGTCCATCGTCGCAAAAATTGTGGACGCGCATCGCGGCTGGATCAAACTCGAGAGCGAGCCGGGGCGAGGCGCCCGGTTCCACGTGTTCTTGCCTGCACGACCGTAGACTAGCGCGGGGCGCTTGCGGAGGCCGCTCGTTGGCGCAGGTATTCGTTCACGAGCAGGATCGCGGCGACGGCCTGCATCTCGTGAATTTCACCGGAAAGAATTTTCTGGATAGCGGCGTCGAGCGGCACGCTCTGGCTGCTTTCGATTTCTGCGTCAATCAGTGCATTAGGATCTTTCTCGATGCCTTCGCATAGCACGATGTGCGCCATCGTCTTGAGGAACGCGGGAATCGGGTGCAACGCGCCGACGTAGGAAACGCGCTTTGCGACATAGCCGGTTTCTTCCCGCAGTTCGCGCTGCGCCGCGGCGGCGGGTGTTTCTCCTTCATCGATGAATCCCCCCGGCAGCGCCCAGTAGCTGCGATCCCTTCCGTGGCGATACTGCCGCACGAGCAGAATGTTGCGCGCTTCATCGATGGCCGCGATCAAGGCGAATTCAGCCTTTTCGAGCACGATGAAATCTTCATGGCCATTGCCCGCGTCGTAGGTTTTCCGGATGACTTTGCTCCAGGAGTCCGTATACACGGTGTCGGTTCCGATCAGTTTCCACTGTTGCATCGTCGATTTCGCCTCGCGAGTAGGTCTCCAGCTGAAGGATGGTTCCCTCGGCATCCAAGCGTATATCGGCACACCTGCGCGGCAAAGCCCGCGTTGAAGGGGATGTGCGCGCTTGCGCTCCTGTGCGTGTGTAATAAGATGAATGACCGGCGCGAGCTTAGGCGGCTGGCGGGGTGAACCTCAGAAATGACCCAGGAAAAAAAAGCGATACTCGTCGTCGAGGACGAAGCGAAGCTGCGTCGCCTCGTGGAGCTGCAGCTTGCCGACGAAGGCTTTCAGGTGCAAAGCGCGCCGGACGCCGAGTCCGCTCTCCAGATTCTCAACAAAGAAAGCTTTGACCTTCTTCTCACTGACTTCCGATTGCCCGGAATGAACGGGCTGGACTTCCTCCAGGCTGCCAAGAGAATTGACGCGCAGATGCCGGTCGTGATCATGACGGCGTACGGTTCGGTCGAATCCGCCGTGGACGCGATGAAGGCCGGCGCGAGCGACTACGTGCTGAAGCCGTTCTCTCTTGCGGAACTTGTGTTGGTGATTCGCAAGGAGCTGGACACCAACCGTCTGCGCGAGGAAAACCGCAGCTTGCGCGAGGCCCTCGGCCGCCGCTACGAATACGCCAATATCGTCGCGAATAGCGAGAAAATGCAGGCGGTGCTGGCGCTGGTGGAGCGCGTCGCGCCTTCGAATGTCACCGTTTTGATCGGCGGGGAAAGCGGCGTGGGAAAGGATCTGATTGCGCGGGCGATTCACGAGCATTCGCAGCGCGCCTCCGGCCCGTTTATCAAGATCAATAGCACCGCGATTCCCGAGACGCTCCTTGAAAGCGAACTTTTTGGCTACGAGAAGGGCGCTTTTTCGGGCGCCACCACGAGCAAGCCGGGAAAGTTCGAACTCGCGGACCGCGGCACCCTTTTCCTGGACGAGATCGGCGACGTCCCCGCGTCGATCCAGGTGAAATTGCTGCGCGTCCTGCAGGAGCGCGAATTCGAGCGTCTCGGCGGCACGAAAACGCACAAAGTGGATGTCCGCTTGATTGCCGCGACCAATCGCGATCTGCGTGCCGCGCTGGAAGAGGGGACTTTCCGCGAGGACCTCTATTACCGCTTGAATGTGGTGGCCATCGATATCCCTCCCTTGCGGGACCATAAGGAAGATATTCCGGCGCTCGTGAAATTCTTTCTCGAGAAGTTTGGCAAAGAATCAGACGTCCCGCCCAAAAGCCTTACTCCGGACGCGATGAAGCTGCTCATGGATTTTCGCTGGCCCGGCAATGTGCGGGAACTCGAGAACGTAATTCAGCGGGCGATCACGCTGTCGGAGAAAACAACGCTCGATGTGTCCGACATCCATCTCGACAGCCGAACTCCTCGCGCTAATTCTTCCACAAACTCGTTTGTGTTGCCCGAGGGGATGACGCTCGATCAGTGGGAGCAGGAAACCATCCGCGAAGCCCTCAAGCGCGCGAACGGAAACAAAAGCCAAGCCGCCCGGATGCTTGGACTGTCGCGGAACGCGCTGCGGTATCGGCTTTCGCAGATGGGCGTGGCCGACCCTGCCGAAAGCGAGTAAGCCCGTCGAAACACGGTGGTTGAAAACCACCAGCGACGCACGAAAACAACCGGATTCCGCCGCTTTTCCCGCTCGCACCTCAGGATAAACCGTCTCTTCGCCGCGTATACCTGCCAGAAAATAAGACGCTTACATTTATTGCGGATGGCGCCCTTCTTTTGGCCCAAGCCCTGCAATATATGCCAGCGCATTCGATTCGGGGTGGGCCATGAAAAAGATACTGGCAAGTTTTACGGCGTTCGCGATGATCGGCCTCGGTGGTGCGATGATCTCCCGCGCACAAAACATTCAATACTCCGATCAGCCATATCCCGACCAGCAAGCTCAGCAGGACCCGCAAGCGCCCCCCCCGCCTGGGGAACAAGAACAAGGGCCGCCGCCACCGCCAGATGGGCAGCAGGCGCCCGCGCAAGCGCAACCGGGACAGCCGCAGCCGGACGTCGCGAGAATCAGCTTCGTCCACGGCGATGTTTCCCAGCAGCGCGGTGATAACGGGCAATGGGTTGCCGCCACTTTGAATACCCCGGTGGAACCGGGCGACCGCGTTTCCACAGGGCAGGACGCTCGCGCCGAGCTTCAGCTCGACTACGCCAACGTTCTCCGCATGTCGAACAACGTCACTGCTAACGTGACGACCCTCACCCGCAACAAAATTCAAATCCAGGTAGGCCAGGGACTGACGACTTATTCCGTGCTGCGCGGCAGCGAAGCCGATTCTGAAATCGATACGCCCAACGCCTCCGTGCATCCTCTGGGTGAGGGCAACTTTCGCATCCTCGTGAATTCGAATGCGGAGACGCAGGTGATTGTTCGCAGCGGCTCCGCCGAAGTTTCCACACCTCAGGGTACGACTCGCGTGGACAAAGGGCAGATGATCACAATCGCCGGCACGGAGAACGCGCAGTACAAGACCGATCCCGCTCCGGCCAAAGACGAGTGGGATTCCTGGAACAATGACCGCGACAAGCGCGTCGAGAGCGCCCAGAGCTGGCAGCATACCGACCGCTACTACACCGGTACCGAGGATCTCGATTCCCACGGAACGTGGAGCGAGATACCCGACTACGGCCCGGTGTGGGCTCCGAGCGGTGTGGATCCTGGCTGGGCGCCCTATCGCGCCGGCCGCTGGGTCTATGAGCCCTATTATGGCTGGACGTGGGTTTCCTACGAACCCTGGGGCTGGGCGCCCTACCACTATGGCCGCTGGATGGTTTATGGCGGCAACTGGGTCTGGTGGCCGGGTCCCGTGGCTGCGTATCCGGGTTACTACCCCGTCTGGTCGCCGGCGTATGTTTCGTTCTTCGGTTTTGGGGGCGGCGGCTGGGGCTTGAGTTTCGGGTTCGGATTCGGAGGCTGGGGTCGTGTTGGCTGGCTGCCGGTCGGGCCGGGTGACTGGTATCACCCCTGGTACGGCGGCTGGGGCGCGCGTTACAACGCTGTTGGCGTAGGCGAATTTGGTCGCTTTCACGAAGGGTTCTCGCCTTTGGGCAACGGGCGCTTCTCGAATTTCGATCGTGCGTATAGCGATGCCCGCGTGCGGGGAGGGTTTTCCTCAATGGCGGGAAGCGAGTTCGGGCGTGGCGCGGTCTCGATGCATCAGGAGAGCATCAGCTCGGAATCGTTCCGGCAGGCCAGCGCGATGACGGGGAGGATGCCGGTGAATCCTTCGCGTGAGAGCTTCAGTCCCTCGAACCGCGAGCCTAATTCGGCCACCATCCGGAATGCGTCGGCGGCGGGTTCGCAGCGCTTCTTCTCTGCTTCCCGCGGAGGCTCCTCTACCGGCGCGAACGCGGGCTTCCGTGGAGGCAATACCGCCGCGCTGCAATCAGGAGCGCGGAGTTCTGCGGCTCCGTCGCAGGGTTTTCCCAACGGCCGTGGCGCGCAAGGTTCTCAGGGAGCGCAGGGTGGGTGGAACCGCTTCACCCCTTCGTCGGCCGCCGGGTCTCAACCACAATCTTCTGTGCGCGGGTACAGTTCACCAAACGCACAGCGCCAGTTTGATTCACCCAACTCCGCAACTCGTGGCGGTTACGCGGGCTCCTCGCCTTCATACAATAGATCCCCTCTTAATATGAGGCAGCCCATCGTAACCCCACGAGGCGGCTATAACGAATCCAGAGCTTACGGCGGTAATAACGGCAGCTACTCCGCTCCTCGGGGCGGTTACAGCGGCGGTTCCAGCTCGCCGCGCGGCAGCTATAGTGCCCCTCGGGGCTACAGCGCTCCCAACGGGAACGCCGGGGGTTATCGCGGCGGCGGTGGCGGAGCGTCGCGCGGCGGCGGTGGATCGCGCGGTGGCGGCGGAGGCCATTCCGGCGGTCGCCGCTAATTCCGATTGGTTTGCTTTCCTCTCAAACGGCCCTGAATTTCGGGGCCGTTTCCTTTTGGTGCGAGTTCCTCTTTATTGCTTCGACTCTAGTCGAAGGATTGCGACGGCGGCTCGAGGAGCTCCGGCCGAAATTTCTCAAATAGAGCGACGATGAGCAGAACGAGAACCAGCAACACTGGAAGCAGCGCGAAGCCGAGTTGAGGCACGGTCGCCAGGATTTTTCCCGCGAGGTAGCGCCGAAGCGTCACGACGGAAGCCCCTACGTAATAAATTGCGACCATCCCGCTTCCCAGCACCGGAAGCCAGTTCGTCCGCTCCTGCCATCGCGTCCACCGGAGAACTGCACCGATCCCGAGGATGATCGCGCCAACAAGAAGGTCCATATACCAATACGAGACTGGCGCACTTGCGTGCCGTCTGGTGATCATGTGGTGCGCCCAATAGATGCCATACGCGGAGACGGCCAGGTACAAAAAGCCAGCGGGGATTTTCACGGGCGGCTCCTCCGGCAATTGCAGGCTGATCTTGGTCGCCGTATGATCACCTTAGACGTGGTCTGCAACGGAACCCGTTGCAGCCGGCGAACGGGACGTGACCACCGGCCTAAGGTTGTTGTGCGGGAGTTTGTGGCACAGGCGGTGCTAGCGCGGGCGCGGCCGGACCAGTTGAAGAAGGCGCCGCAATGACGGGAGCAACGGGTGGCTGCTCAAGAGCGAGATAGGCCCGCCCGAATGCGGATTGCTGGCTTCCCGCTCCGATCGCCACGGCTTGCACGGAGTAGCGCCCCGTCGGCAACTTCGCCAGCGGCAAGCTGATGCGGAAAGTCGCGGTGTGGGTCTTTTCGTCGATCGTCACCGGGGCGAGGAGCGGCGTGGTGTTCACCTGCACGCCGTCGCGGAAGAAGATCAGCCCTGCGCGCAGCCCGCTCGCGTCGAAATCGCCGGACTTTTCGGGATAATACGCCTGGAAAAAGACGTAGAGCGTTTGCTGCTGCGTAAAAAATCGCGTGACGCTCGGGACGATTCGCTGCCCCTCCATTTCGAGCGGAGAAGCTGCGAGCTTGGCGTGAAGGCCCTGCGTCTTGGTGGCCACCTCGGACGATTTTTCCACAGCCACAAGCTGGCTTGAGAGCAGCACGGAACTGAGCGAGAGCCGTTGTGCCGGCCTCTGCGGCGCGATGAAGTTCTGCTCGAACGTGCCGATTTTTCCTGACTCATTTTCGCGTGCAATGAATTTCAGGTGATACGAGCCGGGGGAAAGCACCACGCCTCCCTGGTATACCAGATTCGTCTGGTGCACCTGCGCGAAGCGCTGCTGGTCCAGGCGAACGTTGATGGTGTCCCGCAACTGCGCCACGATTTGCCCGGAAGGTATCGCTCGCACCTCCGCGGCGAAATCAAATTCCGCCTCGCGGCGATCGTGCTTTTGCGCCCAGTCGAGCGCGGTGGCGGAAAGCTTGGCGGAGATCGGCACGTAGACCTGCTCGTTGTTCAGGCGGAACATCGCCGTCTCCACGGCAATAGGAAGCTCGACGACCGGATTATCGGAATGCATCGCCTCCGCGAGTTGTTCGTCGCGCGACGCCTGTTCCAGATGCTGGAAATCGCGCGGCGCGTAGTAGCCGTTGCGGTAGCGCACCTGCGCTCCCGGCGCATTTACTTTCACGCGGACCGCGTGCCAACTGCCGTCGCGCTTCACGTTGGCGTTGAGGTAGTAGCCCACCAGGTAGTAGCCGCCATTTTCCTGCTCGATCTTCGGGAATGCATCGCTTAGGTCGCCGAGGTCGTAAAACGCGCGTCCTCCCGTGTCGGTGGAGAGCGTGGCGAGGGTATCC
>JBEKTG010000154.1:0-7574 GCA_049516275.1 Candidatus Acidiferrales bacterium | reverse complement strand
AGGCCCGCACCTCACGAAAGTTCTTCAGGATCCCTCTCTTCACATGCGCGAACGGTGATTTAGACGCGCCTGGCTCACAAGAATGTGTTTCCGCGGCTGAGGTTATACAGAAGCGCTATAGCTGGCCGTGTGTTTTGAAGAGGACGAACTGGCCGTCGGCTGCGATGACCTCGGAATTCCGCGCGATTTGCGACAGGTAGGCCGCAAAGTTCAGAGAGCGGGTAGCCACCAGGCGCTCGCGGTATCCCGGCCCTTGCATGACGCGCACATAGTCCCCCTGCTTGCGCACTTCGGGTCCCTGGTATTGCCAGAGCACATAGCGAACGTTCTCCGGGACGTGAGCCCACGGCGAGGCCAGACCCACGGTGTCGGCGTCGATGATGCGATTTCTTCGATAGTCGAGCAGAAAAGGCGCGTTGATCCAGGCCAGCAAAGGCTCACCCGGGGGAACCTTTTCCTGGAGCGCTTCGATGTGATCTTTTCCGGCGGCGGAGAGCCAGTAGGTGTTGTAGTTTGCGTACGCCGGAGACTGTGCGAGATCGGCGAAGGCGAGGATCGATCCGGAGCGCGCGGCCTGGCGGTAGCGCTCCACCATCGACGGCGCAAAGGATGCGCAGATCGCGAGCGATGCGAGCAGGGGGAAGTAGAAGAATAGCTCAGGCTTCCATCTTCCGCGGAGCCCAGGGGACATCACGATGGAAGTGACGCAGGCGCCTAAAATAAATGGGATTGCCAGCCGCAGACTCTGCGCGTATCCGAAAGCCTTGCCCAGGACGATTACGGTAGCGAAATAGCAAATCGCGCCGCTGCCTGCGCCTGCAAGAAGCGCAAGGGACGAGGCGCTCTCGTCTGGCTCGATCCGCGATTCCAGGGCCAGCAAAGCAAGCGCGGCTATCAGGCCCGTCAGCACGGCAATCGCTGTGTAATGCAGAAAAGTAGCTCCATAAAACAGTCTGCCCGGCGAGAGCAGATGGAGCTGGTCATCCGCGCCGACGGGAACCGGCGCATTCACCATTGCGCCGCGAGCGCCGTAGTTGTGAAGGTGCAGCAAAATCCACGGAAAGAGAAAGAGCGCGGCAAAGGAAATGACCTTTCCGCACCACGCCAGTTCCGATTTCCACGAAATGTTCTCCTTGCGAGGCGCGAGCAACAGAAAAGCAAGGTGACACGCCGGGAAAATCATAAAACTTGGCTTGAGCGCCACGAGCGACCCGTAGACCAGACCCAGGACAATGGCGGATGGGAAGGGGATTTCTCCCGACTGGGCAGTCAGCATGATTGCCGTGGCCATCAGCAGAGCCCCTGAGTACAACGACGATACATTCACATATTGCGGATTGATCGCAGCGATCAGAAGAGGCCCAACGACTGCGCCGGGGAACCACGAAAACTTATTCCAGCCTGCGGCGGCCGTCAGCAGCATCAGGGCCGCGAAGCAGAAGACCGCGTCCACGCCGTTGATGTAGCCGATATGGCTGACCGGCAAAAATGACAGCACGAGGCCGTGCAGGAACGTCTGACCGCCGAGGGTTTCCGATCCCAGCGCGCTGAGCGGGCTGCCGGTGAGCGTGCCGGTGGCAAGCATTCTGACCGGATAAGCCAGATACTTCTCAAAGTCGTCGTGAGAATTGAACGCCAGCGGCGGCAGTTGAGTGGTGATCGCAAAGAGCGTCGCCATGCCGATCACCAGAGCGGCTGAAACGATGTCTACCGCTGCCTTCCCTTTGTAATCAAGCTTCCAACGCTGGATACGGCGGAGCTCAACAACACTTACGGCGAGTTCGATTGCCGCTAGCGTCCAGAGCGCGGGCCTGTAGGCGATGTGCGCGGCATTGAGGATGCCGCCGGCCGCGACCGTCGCTGCGAGGCCAACACCAATTGAGACGGGCCAGCACCCCGCAGGGCGGCCCGTCAGACGTTGGATGGCCGCGCCGACTCCCCAAAGAACGAAGGACACAACTATGAGAACAAAGGCCGCCAGGATGGTCGTCATCGGAGGATGGAATTTCTCAAGCCAATGCTAGCAGAAGGCTCGGCAGGCGCGCATGCGGGTGCTCCCGGAGCTTGTCCGAGTTGTAACGGCGGCAGAATGCCGGTTCGTTTTTACCTGGGTTGTCCCGGAACGAGCACCTGTTTGGGATATTTCAAGTCGACGTTGCGCTGCTCGGTGCGAATGTCGATGGGCTTGAGTTCTCCCTTTGACTTTCCGCTCGGAGCGATTGCAAACGTGAGGAGATACTGATTGTGAAGCACCATATCCAATTGCTTCAGGTAGGGAGCGAAGGATACGGGTGCGCCAATACCCTCGTAAAAATTGTAACCGCCGCTTCCGTCGGTAAGCATCACCAGATTGCTCTGTGCGAATTCCCCGCGGAAGGAGTTCGAGAAGCGGCCTCCTCCGGTGTAGATCGTGTGCACGACCACTCCGGCTTTCTGCACGTCCTCGATCGCAGCCGCCACATAGGGACTTTGGGGACCTTGATCTAGCCGGTCGATTCCACTCGAAATCAGCAGTATCTCGCGACGTGCGCCGGTCTTGGGCCAGCGGTTCTTTATCAGGTCGCTGACGGAGAGATAGACGCTGGGCGAATCGCCCGCGCGCGGTCCCAGAGTCAGCCGCAAGGCTTTCGCCGCGACGTCATGATTTGTAGTGAAGTTCGCGGCCGTTTGGACTGTTCCATTGACGGCGTAAAAAACGCCGACAGCGGTGCTCTTCGACTGGAGGCTGATGAAGCCGGCAATCTCCTGCAGCTGGCTCCCGACGCCCAATTGGCTGGCGGAGTTGTCGATCACAATCGCGAGTTGCAGCGGGGCTCTCTGGCCCTGTGCGGGAGTCCAGTTAATCACGTCCAGGCGGGTCTTCCTGGAAAACACAAGCAAATCCTGCCTGGTGAGAGGCGGCGGGGCCGTGAATTTCGGGCCTAGGACAGTGACGGTTGTGGTGAGTGGGATTCGGGACGGATTCTGCCCTTGAGCGCGAACGGCGGGAATGCACAGAAGGGCACCAGCAGCGATGAGGCCGGCGAGCAGGCGAGCGCACTTGAGCATCTTCGTAACCCCCTAACTGAGAGATGCCCGGGGCGATCACGAAGATGCTTTTTATGCTAAATCCAGAAGCGCGAAAACACTGTATATCTTCAGGCAGTTACGTTCAGATTGGCTCCCGCAGCCGCCGAAGAACTTCCAGTGCTCCCGGTATAGGAGGCCAGGTCTCCCGCGAACTGCTGCGTCAGGTCCTGCTGAAGCGTGGCAAAGGCGGTCTGCGCGCCAGAGAGGTTGCCGGACTGGAGAGCCTGGGAAAGTGCGCCAAAGGCTGTGGCTACCGGGTTGGTCTGCTGACTGGCAGCGGAAGCGGTGCTCTGCGAACTGTTGCCGCCGTGGTGATGGTGGTGCCGCACCTGCCCCGACCCCTGTTGCTGCTGAATATCGCCCTGCAAAGTGGTGAAGGCGGTCTGGGCGTCCTGGAGATTCCCCGACTGCAGCGCCTGCGACAACGCCGTAAATGCCTGCGCGATCGGGCTGGCGGTATTCTGCTGCGACTGCGATTGTCCACTGGGAAGGGCTTGCTGCAGGGTGGCGAAGTCCTGCTGCGCACCGGTCAGATTACCTGCTTGCAGATCCTGGCCAAGCTGCTGAAAATCGGTTTGAATTTGCTGGAATGGGCTTTGATTGTTTTGCGTGCTCTGTGTCGCGTAAATCTGGGTGAGAAGGGTGCTGCTTGCAACGCTTGTGATTGACATCGTTCACCTCGTCAAGACTGTCGGTTCTTAGGCGCATCTGGGCGGTAGTACGCGCGGCATGAGCACGCTCAAGCGCAGTCGTTACCTTGCTTGGAAAGCCGCCAGATCCCGTTCTTTGATTCAATCGGCCAAGCCACAGAAAGCTTGATGACTAACACAGGCAACTGGATAGGACGGCCATGAGCGCGGTGGGAAGCGGGCGTACTGGACTGGTACAAGTGCAGTGCAGCCTGCACCAAACCGGCACATGATTCATGCATCCGGCGAGGACGCGATCCTCAAAACAACGGGCGCCCGAGTGTGCTATTGAGTGACCGTTTTCGCTGAATCCCCGACCTTAAAGCCCGAGCCCGAAACGGGCGTGCCGACCGCGGAAATATCATCCACGTCGGTGAGGCGAATGACTCCCACGGGAGAAGTCATGCGGCGAATCGTCTGCCCCGTCGCCGGATCTTTGATCTCGCGAGTGACGCGCTCCACGTTCAGCTGGTCGCCAACTTTGAGGCCAACCTTTGCGCCGACATTCAGAACGATTTGTCCGCCGTCCACGGCGGCCACGAGGCCTTCGACGTTGACCGTCCGGGTCTGAAGCTTCAGGTTGTCAGCGATTACTTCTCCGCTCATCTGTTGGACGGCCTTGTTCACGGCTTCGCCGATGATGGTTTGCTGGAAGTCGCTGCTTCCGAAGTCCACGTTTCCGCCGCCGAATCCGTGCCAGTTGCCTCCGCCGCCGAGCAGGGAGGTGCTGTCGCGTTCCGACTCGCCCTTTCCGGAAGCGACGCCGAGGATTTCAGCCGTGTCAATGTCCACGAGGCGGGCGTCGACCGCGACGATCGCTTTGCTCTTCTTGTGTCCAAAGCCGCCGACACCGAAGCCGCCCCAGTTGCCACCCGCGCCGCCGATGTTCGTGTTTTTCGTGTCATTCCCGAACTGCGTGATGCTTCCTACGATAATCGCGTCCACTCCGAGCAGCTTGCCGATCTTGGCCGCGGAATTTGGATTCGCGCGGTCGCTGTTGGAGAAATTCTGCTCGGCGATAATCCTGTCCATGGCTTTGCGCTCAATCACCGAGTAGGTGCCATCCTGAACGAGGAATTTTACGAGCAAGTCGGAGATGCCTTTGCCGACGTCCACGTTGGTACCAAAGAGCGCGGATGTGCTGCTCTGCACCGTGGCATAGTCAAAATCGAAGATCGCGACGCGCTTCTTGCGTCCTTGGGGCGCCGCGGGGGCAGCCGATGGCGCCGCAGCTCCAGGGGCCGCCGGGGCTTGGGGGCGAGCGCTGCTGGATCCCGTGATAAGAAGTGTCCCTAGAACCAGCGCGTACCAAACGATTTTCTTCATGAGTTTTCTCCCTGCTCGGATGCCTCAGAGGATACCAAACTGGCCGCCAACCGCGAGGGAATGTTACCGGCGGGTCTTCGTGGATGTCAACAAAGCGGGCGGTCAGTCGGAGATGCCTGGCAATCCGTCTAGACTCGTCTTGTTCTTCTCGTGGCGATATTTCACCAGGCCCTCGGGGCCTTTTTTCTGGATCCAAGCCCCGAGCTGCTGACGATCGTCCTCGTATTTAAGGAGCGGAACGCTGAAGCCGCAGGAGTCGCTTACGCGCGAGACGTCCACCACGATAATCGCGCGCGCGCCGTCCATTTCTTCGAAATGAATTTTCAGCGAAGCGAATTCGGGTTCGTGAATTTCCACCGTGCGCCCGCGTCCGTGAAACCGGACGATTTTCGGCGGGCCCTGGAAGGCGCAGAACATTAGAACGATTCGTCCGTTCTCGCGAAGATGCGCGATGGTTTCGACGCCGCTGCCGGTCAGGTCCAGGTAGGCAACGGTGCTTGGGCCGAGAATGCGAAACGTATTGAGGCCTTTGGGCGAAAGATTCACGTGGCCATGCGGATCGAGCGGGGCGGAGGCGACAAAGAACACGTGCTGTGCCGCGATGAATTGCCGAATCTTCTCGTCGATAACAGAGCCTAAATGCCCCATAACGCGCTCCTCCGGACGCCCGATAGCTTAGTAAGGCCGATATCTAGCGTAGCCGTTTCAATATTTGAAAACCAGTTGGTCTAGCCAAGCAGGACGGGCAGCAGCACCCCGAGGCCCAGGGCGAAGAACCAGAGAGCGGGTGCGGGCGTTCCCACGCGACGCACTTTGCGCGCCTCGCGAGCGGCAATTCGTGGATCGAGCAGGAGCCAGCGGGTGTAGCGGCGTTCGAGAAGCAGAAATGTGAGCGCGGTAACCGCGCCATAAATCAGATGTCCCATCAAGGAGGGCAGCAGCGCCGAAGCAGCATCGGTGCTCCAGTCACATACGCCTGTTAGCAGCAGAGGAAGCAGCGTGAGAGGCCCGGCGTACCACCAGATCAGGCCGAAGAGCCAGCCCCACGGCAAACCGAGGCCCAGGCTCGACGCCTCGTTGCGGAACAGCAAGCCGTACGTCATGCCGATCAGGGTGCTGACCAGCAAGTGGATCAGAATTCCGCGAATGCCGGAAAAGCTTGTGTCTAGCCCCGCGACCTTGGGCAGAATGCCGGTGGCGAACAGCAGCGGGCTTGCGACGATGCCGCCGGCGAGTCCCGCCAAAGCGCCCCAGCCGAGCGAGCGCAAAATATGAATGCCGGCGCCTTCCACTTCGCGATTGAGCGGATCGCTTTGGACGAACAAGCGGATCCAGAAGCGATCGAGAGTGGCATATGCCACACCGAGAATCAGGCCATAGAGGATGTGTCCTATGAGAGAACCGAACACGGCAGCCGCGTGTTCCGCCGACCAATCGAGCGGCTGGTGCGCGGCCCAGGGGAGAAGAGTGAGTTGCCCCAGAAACCACCAGAAGATCGCATAGCCCAGACCCCAGCCCATGCAGGAACCGTAGCCGCGAACATCGTGCTGGAAAAGAATGCCAAACGTCGCGCCGATCAGCAGCGCCACGCCGAAATGCAGAAGGATCGTCGTGTGGCGCGAGACCGCCAGATCGCCATATCCCGCGAGAAGGGGAAAGTAGTCGCCGGACGCAACCCATCTTCCAAAAATGATGCCGCCGAGCGTTCCCGCAAATCCTCCCGCGACAATTGCGCGTCCCCAGCGAAACTTCGCTGCGGTGTCTCTCGATTGCAATACGCCGCGGACTCCCAGGGCGAGTCCCACGGGCATTCCCAGGCAAATCACAAACGCCACCAGAAGGGGAAATTGGCTACGGGCGTCGCTGAGCATGGCCTGAGAATGAGCAAAGGAATGGGCGCCGCGGAATAGCGGCAGGAGTCCGGCGGGGAATACAATCCACGCCAGCAGCGCAAATGCCAGCGCCCAGATCAATCCGGCGCCGGGACTGGTGGCGCGCTTCGCGAAGGACAGCCCAAATATCAATCCAAAGGAACAGCCGTAAGAAAGGCTTTGAGCGAGGGGGATTGCCAGAAGCGTTCCTTGCAGCACTCCGCCGAGGGCTCCCACGCATAGCCCAAGAAGCGGATCCACCCAGGCAGCGGCCCTGGCTGGCGCAGCCGTTGGCACAGTCATGGAAGTTGATTCAGCCACGCCAATCTCCTTACTTCAACTCGATGGTCTGGACGATATCCCGCGGGAAAAACAGCTCGACCGTCCAATCCATCAGCACGCGAATTTTGCGCTCCGAGCCAGGAAGCTTCGCCAGATAGATTCCGCGCCACATCAGCCATGCCAGCAGGCCCGAAAATCGCATCGTCCGACCGCGAGCGAACGGCACGGTGAGCTCCGCGCAGGCGGTTTGATGCCCTACCACGCAGAGAGCGCCCAGCGAATCGAAATGAAATGCCCGCAGGCTGCGGTCTTCGGTATGCGCGCGTATGTTTCCCGC
>JBEKTG010000153.1:0-7674 GCA_049516275.1 Candidatus Acidiferrales bacterium | reverse complement strand
AGAGTAATTCAAGATCAAAAGTATCGGCAATGGTGAATTCCAAGGTAAAAGCGAGGAAAGCCTCTGAAAAAGTGCACCGGCCTCAGTGCAATACATCATTTCCGGCCATTTTTATCTCCAGCGCAAAGTTCTACAATATTATAAACTCAGGCAGTTACATCCTGTGGGGCCCGTAGCTCAGCGGTTAGAGCAGCGGACTCATAATCCGTTGGTCCAAGGTTCAAATCCTTGCGGGCCCACCAATTCCGCCTCGCTCCAGCCCGGACACATGAGTTAAAGAATGTACCGGCCGACCGGGGTAACAACGTTGGGCCGGACGGGTTTGCGACCGGTTCGAGCACTCGCTCTTCCAGATCGAAGTAAACGAAATCATAATCCGTTGAGCTGATGAGCCGGATATCGCCGCAAACTTCCTCTATGCCCTGCTGCTGGTTCGCTCAGGCGGTCATTCGACGTAAAATGGAATAGACTGGAGAAGCGCAAGAGGTCCACGGAGATCGAATCCCATGCAATACATGGTCATCGGAATGTTCGGAAAATACGCGGATGCCGAGGCGGCGGTTCTCGACCTCGAGTCGGCAGGCATCGTCGGCGAACAAGTGGAAGTGATCAGCGATATCGACGAAGACGTGCGAACCGCGAACACCCCGGGAGAGCCTTCCACCAAGCCCCGCGAACCGCGCGGCGCGATTGCGCGCCTCTTCGGCGCCGGCGGCCCTCTCGCCAAACCCGAAGTGCGCGACGTCTCCGGCGAGCAGCCCAATTACATCGGCGAACAGGAATTTTACGCCAACCATCTGAAGCAGGGCGGTGCGGTAATGATCGTCCGAACCTCCTCCGAGCCGTCCGCCACCCGCGCCGCCGCAATTATGCATAGCCACGACGGCCACACCCCCGGAGCCAAATCCAGCCCCGTCGTCCGCCCCGTCGACTAGAAGCCGGCTGCCGTCTCATAAATGGAACTCGTCAGGGCTCAGCTCTTAGCCGCTGCAGGACGATTGAGCCAGTTGCCAAACAGGCTCTTCAGGCCCCGGCATAAAGCCACGGCGCGCAGCGCCAACCGCTCGCGGTGCCTTTACCGCGAGCCTTCCTCCTCAACCTCCTCCGCATCCTCAGTTCCCCGCCGCCGCTGCCTGCTTAGGTTTCACCAGGTCCGGCGCCAGCACATCCACCTGATCGAAGGGAATTTCCGTGAACTGCGCGTCCGGGAATTCTTTCTTGAGGCCGTCGCGAAACGCGCTCACATTCCCCGCGAGCACGATATCGATATCTTTCGTTTCGAGGTAACGCTGCGCCGCCTTCTGCACTTCCGCGGAGCTGACCTTCCGAATCTTATCCGGATACGTGCTGTTGTAATCCGCGGGCAGATGGAACTCGGCCACCGACAGCACGTGATCCGCCACTTGCTCCGCCGTTTCCGCCTGAATGGGATAAACGCCCGCCAGATAATCGCGCGCCATATCCATCTCCGCCGGCGTTACATCTCCCGCCGACATCTTCGTCAGCAGGTCCACCACAAGCTTCGTCGCCTGCACGGTTGCCGCGGTTCGCGTGAACGTCCCCACGCCGAAAGACCCCGCGTACATATGCGGACTGAAGTTCGAATACGCGCCGTACGTCAGCCCGCTCTTCACGCGCACCTCGGTGTTCAGCCGGCTGTTGTACCCCCCGCCGAAAACGTGGTTCATCACGCGCACAGGAAAATAATCCGGATCGTTCCGCCGGATCCCCAAAGTTCCCACGCGAATCTGCGTCTGCACCGCGTCCGGCTTGTCGATCAGCCAGAAGTGCTGCCCAGACGGCGCGGCCGGGAGTGCCGGCACATCCGCGGCCACATCCGTCTTCGCAGACTTCGGCCACGCCCCGAAATATTTCTCCGCCGCCGCAAACGCTTCCTCCGGCGCGATGTCGCCGGCAAACGCCAGCAGCGCCGTATTGGGCGCGTAGTTGGCGTCATGGAATTTCACCAGATCGTCCCGCGTAAGCTTCTGGATGCTCCCCGTGGTGCCCTCCTGCGGCCAGCCGTAAGGCGACGCGCCGTAGACCACCCGCCCGAACACCACCGATGCGAGATATTCGGGATCGGAATATTGCACAGTCAGGTTGGAGAGCAGTTGCTGCCGCCTGCGGTCCAGTTCGTCGCCGAGGAACGCGGGATGCAGCACCACGTCGGACATCAAATCGAGTCCCGTGCCCAGGTCCTTCTTCACGATGTTCAGCGTGACGGTCGAGGAATCCTTCCCCGAAGCCGCCTCAAGCTTCCCGCCAATAAAATCGATGGCCTCGGCAATCTCGCGCGCCGACCGTTTCTCCGTCCCCTGCGTCAGCATATTCGCCGTCATCTGCGCCACCCCGGGCATCGCGGCCGGATCCTTAATGCTCCCCGCGGTCAGCAGCACCATCCGGGCCGCAATCGAGGGCTGCTCGTGATCGGTCACCACGAACACTCGCAATCCGTTCGACAGCGTCTTGGTCGCCGCTTGCGGAAAATGAAAAGCCTTCGTCGGGCCCGCCCCGGGCATCGTCGGGACGAGCTTGACCCCCGGCGGCACCACTCCCGTTCCATTCTTATTTTCCGGCGCGGCCTCGTGCGACGCCGCACCCGCCTGGTCCGTCGTCCCAGACTGCCGAGCAGCAGCCGTGAGCCCCGTCAGTGCAACCACGGCGAGCGCCAGCACCGCCGTCAAAAAATTCCACCGCATCGTTGCGCGTGTCATTGTTGCTCCTGGGTTTTCTCTTGGGGTTTCTCCTGTGGACCGCGCCGCGGATGGCTCTCCGCGGGCGTGATGAACAGCGCGGTGGCATGCTGCGCAACGAAATATTCCTCCGCGGCGCGCTGGATATCCGCCGGAGTCACCTTCAGATATCGATCCAGTTCCGAATTGACGAGCGCCGGGTCCTTCCCGATTACCGCCGCTTCGGCCAGCGCGACCGCCTTCTCCTGGTCAGTATCGCGCCCCAAAATAAATCCCGAAATTTCCTGATTCTTGGCTTTCTCGAGTTCTTTCGCGTCCACCGGTTTTTCTTTCAGGTCGTTCAGCACGCCCTCAACGGCCTGCTTGCCCTGCTCCGCCGTGTGTCCCGGATTCATGATCGCGTAAGCCCAGAACAGATTGGGATCCTCGCTGAAATTTCCGAAGCCGGCCGACTGCACCGCAATCTGCTGCTTGTACACCAGCTCCTGATAGAGCCGGCTGCTCTCGCCCCCGGCCAGAATGTTCGAAGCCAGGTCGAGCGGGTAGGCGTCCGACTGATACCGCGCCGGTATCTTGTACCCGATCACCACCGCGGGCAGCGGCGTGTTCGAGTACGATTTGTTCACGTCGCGTTCGGCGGTCTGCGCGGGCTCCGGAGCGTTGATGCGCGGAATCGGCTGTGCCGACGTCGGAATGCCCTCGAAATATTTCTTCGTCCATGCCATCGCCTGCGCCGAATCGAAATCCCCCACGATCACCAGCGTCGCGTTATTCGGCTTGTAGAACGTGTTGAAAAAGTCGCGAACGTCTTCAATCGTCGCCTCGTCCAGGTCCGCAATGCTCCCGATCGGCGTGTGATGGTAGGCGTGCACGGTGAACGCCGCCGCGCGCAGGTCCTCTTCGAGCGCGCCATACGGCTGGTTGTCCACGCGCACGCGCCGCTCTTCCTCCACCACCTGCCGCTCGGACTTGAAATTCGCCTCATCCACGTTGAGGCTCCCCATGCGGTCGGCCTCGAGCCACAGCACGCGTTCCAGGTAATCGCTCGGGAAAGTCTCGAAGAAGTTGGTCGTGTCGTCGCCGGTTTCGGCGTTGTCGAAGCCGCCCACCGCTTCGATGATCCGGGAATGCTCGTCGGTGCCCACGTGGGCCGAGCCTTTGAACATCAGATGTTCGAACAGGTGCGCGAAGCCCGTGCGCCCGGGCCGCTCGTCTTTCGACCCCACGTGATACCACACCTGCAGGTTGATCACCGGCACCGCGTGATTCTCCAGCAGGATCACTTCCAGCCCGTTCGCGAGCGTGTGCTTCGTGAAATTCATCTTCGGCGGCCGCACTTCAGACGCCGATTGCCGAGCGCCCGCCGGCACCGGCATCGCCGAAATCAGCGCAGTCATCGCAAACACAAAGCCCAGCTGACAAATAAATTTCGCGGTAGCGCGAAAGTTTGCTCTCATGAACCCACTCTCCAGGTAGCCCGCACGCTCCAGGTGAAGATTGCAGCGCCAAGGCACTCAAAGCTGAAATTGTACCCTCGCGCACAGGCCGCGCGGCGTTTATTCCAGATTAGACGCCGCCTTCCTAAAAAGGATTTCCTCAGCAAACGTCCGCGAGCAGGCGTCGCGCGCCCGCCCCGACGCCCTGTTTTCCGATTCGCACGCCGGCTAAAAGGTTTGTTGCCGCCGTACGAATCGATGTGGTGCTATGGAAACGCCCCAGAAAACCGCCCGGCACCAAGAGGAGGCAGTATGCGCAGCCTGGTAGGACTAGTCATCACCCTGCTGATTGTCTTCGCAGGATACAAGCTTTTCTTCTCGCAGCTGCAGGCCACCGGCAGCGCGGCCCCCGCTCGCTCCATCGACGTAGCCGGCGTGAAAGGCGATCTAATAGCCATCGCGCAATCCGAGCGCATCTACCAATCCGAGCACAACACCTACGGCACCCTAGATCAGCTAACCTCCAGCGGCGCCATGAGCATGTCCAAGACCGGCCGCGACGGCTACACCTACGAAGCCGAAGCCTCCGCCAGCAGCTTCCGCGTAGTAGCCCATTGCCCCGCCGCCGCAAATCCCGGCTGCACAAATCTAGCCATCGACGAAACCATGGACGTCCGCTCCGTCCAGTAAATATAAGAAGCGCTTCGTATGCGCGTCATCGCAGTTTCGGCTCCAGGCGCCATTCCGGATTCGCTACCGTCCAGGAGAATCTTTGCAGCAGCCTCGTCCGCTCTGCTACCATTGTGATTACTGTGGGCTGCATCCTGAATCCTGGGAGCGGCACCGGAGGCATCAATGAGCGTCGCACCTCGTGCGGGCAACGGAAAAGTGACCGTGCCCGACATCCTCTCGCGTAAGTTTCAATCCCTCGGCTCCTTCGAATCGAATGACGCGAAACAAAAAATCACCTGTCTAACCGCCTACGACTATCCCACAGCCCGTTTGCTAGACGAAGCAGGCGTGGACGTCCTCCTCGTAGGCGACTCCCTCGGCATGGCCGTGCTCGGCTACGACAGCACGCTTCCCGTCACCGTCGACGACATCGTCTACCACACCCGCGCCGTCCGTCGCGGCACGCGCCGCGCGCTGCTGGTTGCCGACATGCCCTACGGCAGCTTCCACGTCTCCATCGAAGACTCCATTCGCAACGCCGTGCGCCTAGTGAAGGAAGGCGGCGCCGAAGCGGTCAAGATCGAAGGCGGCGAGCGTCGCATCGAGCTAATCGCCCGTCTGGTCGAAGCCGAAATTCCCGTCATGGGGCACATCGGGCTAACCCCGCAGTCGTTCAACGCAATCGGCGGGTTCCAGGTCCAGGGTAAGACGGCCGAAGCCGCCCGCCAGGTCGAGCGCGACGCCCATGCAGTAGAAGCCGCCGGAGCGTTCGCCGTAGTGCTCGAATCGATGCCCCGCGACCTCGCCGCCCGTATCACCTCGAAGCTGCGCATCCCCACCATCGGCATAGGCGCCGGCCCCAATTGCGACGGCCAGATCCTGGTCTTCCACGATCTGGCAGGCCTCACGGTAGGCCACAAGCCCAAATTCGTGCGCCAGTATGCCGACCTATCCTCGGCAGTTTCACAAGCCGTCTCAAAATATTGCGAAGACGTGCGCACCGGCGGCTTTCCCTCCGACGCGGAGTCTTACCACTCGCCCGCCGAACTGCGCGAGCGCATGCCAGCGCCGCAGCGCTCCTGAAAATGTGCCGCCTCTCTCTTCGTTCTCTTCCGACGCTGCGTCCACGCCCTCTATCGAAGTTTTTCCGTCAAAGCCGCTCTGTTGCGTCCAGCGATTCTCTCCGTGCCTTTGCGTTTCGTCGTCATCCTGAGCCCATACGCGCGAAGCCCGGAAGGGTGAGGGACCTGCTTTTTCATTCGCCGTTGCGGGTGCCCGACCCTTCGGTGTTAAGGGTCGGTCTTCCGCCTTTCTTGCCGTTGCCTTTGCTCTTGTCATCCTCGAGCGAAGCGAAGGATCTCTCTTCGTCCGCAGCCGAGCCGCAACGCCGTAAAGGTTTCGGTTCGGCAGCCTCAGCAGTTCGCGTCTCGCAACGCCGTCAATGTTCCGATCGGGCCGTCTCTGCCGTTCGTAGTCATCCCGAACGGGCGCAGCGAGGAGGGATCTCTCCTCATGCGCTAATTCGAGCAACATTACTGAGACCCGCCACGCCTCTTAGGAGGTCGGAGCTTCAGCTCCGACATAACCGACGGCGCGAAGCGCCTTCCGCTCGCGGTGCCTTTCCCGCGACAAGCGACTTCGCTTGCTTCCGCCTTTGCTTTGTTTTTTAGGGTGCCCCTCCCTTTCGGTTTTAAAAGGGTGGGTCTGTAAGAGCAGCTCGTCTCCAGCTTCAAAAAGGTGATGCGTCATGAACATTCAGGATTTTCGCCTGCTCTACGACTTCGATTCCTGGGCCAACCATCGCGTGATGGACGCCTGCGCCGCCCTCAGCGACGAGCAATTCACGCAGGACCTCGGCACCAGCTTTCGGTCCATCCGCGACACTCTCTTCCACATCTGCGGCGCCGAATGGATCTGGCTGGAACGCTGGCACGGCCGCACGCCAACAGCCTTCCCCAATGCCGCCGATTGCCCCAATCTCGAAGCAGTCCGCCGCCGCTGGGCCGAAGTAGAGCGTGACATGCACGACTACGTAGCCTCCCTAACCCCGGAAGACTTGCAGCGCGTGATCCACACCAAAACGCTCGACGGCGTGCCATTTGCGCAGCCCCTGTGGCAATGCCTCCAGCACGTAGCCAATCACAGCACCTACCACCGCGGCCAGATCACCACCATGCTGCGCCAGTTAGGGGCCAAGCCAGTAGGCACCGACTTAATCGGCTTCTACCGCGAACGCGCGCAAACCCCCTCCCAATGACACTGTTCAACAAGATGACGCGCTGCTCGATGGGACGCAGGTCTCCGGTGATAAGCCGTACGATGGTAAGCCGCGCAATGCCACGCCGCACAACGAGGCGTCGCACGATAATAGCCCCGCAAACGGACCGCCCCCGCGCGCACGTCATCCTGAGAGGCCGTGACTTGTCTGGTTTTTTGGGTGCCCGACGTTCCGGTCTCAAGGGTCGGTCTTCTGCTCTTCTCGCCGCCTTTGTCTTTCATCGTCATCCTGATCCCATACGCGCGAAGCGCGGATGGGTAAGGGACCTGCTTCTTCTTTCCGCTGCGACGCACCCCCGCTGTCAAAGCTTCGGCCCCCCAAGGCGCCCCCTGGGAGCGCCAATCTCCCGATTGGCGTTTGTGTCTCACCTGTGCCTAGCGGCCGCCGAGCCTCGGGCAGTCACCCTGTTGCCGTGACTCAGCCGGCGTTGCCAGCAACTCGCCACGCCTTATAGGTGAGCGGGGCTTCCAGCCCCGACAAAAAGCCAAAGCGCGCAGCGCCCACCGCTCGCGGTGCCGTTCCCGCGAGCCTTTTGCTCGTCGTAGCCACTAACCACTAGCCCCTGCCTCAATTCTTTCGTCGTCATCCCGAC
>JBEKTG010000152.1:0-7688 GCA_049516275.1 Candidatus Acidiferrales bacterium | reverse complement strand
GGGTATCCTTTCTTGCGCCACTACGTCACCGGTATCGACTCCTGAGTCGATCAGGAAAACCGTGCAGCCGACATCCTCCGGCTTCTTCTTGTAAATTGCCCAAAACGCGGAATGCGATCCGCGGTAATCGGGCGTGATTCCGGGATGGCCGCCGAGGACGATCCCTTTTCTGGGCAGCTCGCGGACCTTCTTGCCAACCCAGTAGCTTGTGTGAACCACGAAAACGTCCGCGTTGCGCTCCTTGAGCCACGCCATGGTTTCGGGCTTGGAGTAATTATCTGTGCGATGAATGCGGTCGCCGAGAGGCCTCAGGATTTCATCCAATTCGCGCTGATTGTAAAGCCGCTGATAGACGGCTTGATCGAGGCGGCTATTCAACGCGAGGTAGACCACGCGCGCCAGCGACCGCGACGCGGTGCGCCACCATCCCTTTTTCTTTGCGCTTTTCAGCAGATATTGCAGCGGCAGCCCCGCGGTGCGCTGGTCCGCAATACAGATCCCCGCGATGTTCAAGCCGCTGCGGATGAGCGTGGCGCAGGTGTTCATGTGGTGCGGCCGAGGGCCGCACAGGATCACCACGCGATTTTTACTGGTGTTGGAGGGCATAGCGCACGTATATGCGATACAGTGGAAACAAGGATGTTTTGAGCATCGTCTTGGCCTGGCGGCGAAGCAGCATCCCCTTCCAGCCGCGAAACTCCGCAAGCCGTTGTATGTCGGGCAGCGGCGCATCGGTCTTGGGGCAAACCCGGCCGATGATCCAGCAGTTCCCTTCCAGCTCGGGCGACAGAATAGGATCGGATGTAAATAGAAACTTCATTCCGGCCTCGTTCGCGGATTCAAACACGCGTTTCGAGACGTCGCCTCCGGGCACCGACCCGGTCACGCACGGCGCACCCAGCAAATCCGACAAAACGCCGCAGCTCGTCCGCCACTCTTCCACCATCTGCTCGAAGGAAATATCCTTGAAAATATCCGGATGAGTGTGCGAATGGCTTCCGATCACGTGCCCGCAGCTGTGCAGGTAGCGCGTGGCCCCCGCGTCCAGAAAGGTCCGCGTGCCGAGCAGGCTCGTAGTGACGAAGAAGTGCCCCTTCCAGCCGCGGCGGTTCAGTTCTTCCGCCGCGTACAGCGCGCCTTTGCCGCCATCGTCAAATGTGATTAAAACGCTCTTCGCGGGCTCGCCAAAATCCACCTCCGCGACCCGTTTGGGGGAACGCCCGGCTTTCGCAATGCCATCCAAATGCGCCGCGAAAGACGCGCGTGTCTGCTTGTAAGGCATCGCCGAGCGGCGCTGAAAGCCCGACTCTGTCGGATCATCCGCCACATCGTGATACAAGAAGGTGGCGAGTTTGGCTGGCGATCGCACTTAGAGGTCCCCGAATATAATCAATTTGAAGTAAATCAGCCCGCCACGGGGGCTTCCGCCGCACGGCTTCCGGCCTGCTTCTGCGCGGATTCCGCCTGCATGCGGCACTCCTGCACTTCCTGCATGAAGTTCGGATTCGCCTGGACGATCCTCTTGCCCGCCCAATTCTTGTCCGCGGTAAACGTGGACAGCGAATCAATCAAATACCCTTGATTGGCCCAGTTGATCAGCTCCTGATTGGTGCAATGGAGCCCATACTTGGTGCAGTACCGGTCGAATTTATCCGCAGTCATGTCGTCGCCGCGCCACACTGGATCGATCAGAACTCCTTTATTATTAATGACTTCGCCAAGCCCCATCTTCTTGAGGTAGCGATGGAACAGCCGCGTGCCGCGATAGGAACCGAGGTTGGAGTGGTGGATGAATCCGCGACCGGCAGGCTTCAGTTTCCTGGAGAGCTGTTGGACGTACGCTTCCATCACTTCGGCCTGCACGTGGACCAGCGAGTCGAAGCTGAACGCGAAATCGATCGAGTTATCCGGAATCATTTCCAGCGACTTACCGTCGTTCACGTAATAGGAGATGTGCGATTCGCCTGCGAAGCGCTGTTTGCAAGCGTCGATGCAGCGCGGGCTCAAGTCCACGACATGGAGCCGCTCGCAATAGTTCTTGAGATAGGCAGTGCAGCGGCCGAATCCGGGCGCGATCTCCAGGATAACCGGCGCGGGCAACAGATCTTTGATGCGCGGGTAGAGGGACTTCTGCCACATCACATCGGTGCCGCCCCAGGCGCTCGACCATTCATCGCCTGACTTGGACCAGTCGTATGTCTTGTTCCAGAGATCTAAATTCTGTTCGACGGATGGCATGAGCGATTCCTTAAAGTTCAAACTGTAGTGCGTATTTCTACTAACTGCGACACTTCTCAGGACTATAGCGCCTAAGGCGGGGCGCCAGAACGGCCTGTTGGTGCTAATCCGACGGTACCTTCGTCCCGGTACTGCGCCGGGCCTACTTCGCCTGCTTCCGGATAACTCCAAGATAATGCGTGCGCAAGAAGGGAATGTTTTCGAGCATGCACGCTGCGATCCAAGACTTCGGCACTACGAAACGTGCAATCGGCGGCGCCAGCGTGACCGAACGCAGCCGCACCGAGCACCCCGGGAAAAGCGAGCGAATTTCGCTGGCGTCAATACCGCGAACACCCGGGTTGCGCGGATTGTTCACGCGAAAATCGAACCACAGGATGACGCCCGCAGGCTTAACAATCCGCATCATCTCGGCGGCAATCTGTTTTTTCACCGTGTCGTTCAGGATCGAACTAAACAAAGTGAAGTGCGAAACGAGATCGAAGGAATCATCGGCCCAGGGAAGATGGCGCGCATCACCGACGCGCAAATCCGCGGAAGGCAAGCGATCTCTGGCGCGTCCCAACCGGTCTTCATCCAGCTCGATGCCGTGGATTTCGCCCGCTTCCCACTGAGCAAACTCGAGCAGCCACCTGCCAGACCCGCATCCGATATCGGCAACCTTACGGTTTTCGAGCGGGAACAGGCCCTCGCGATTCAGCTCGTTGATGCAAGCGCGGACGAGCTGCGTATCGAGGAAGTAATTGGACAGGCGGCCCCAACTGTAGAAGCCGCGGGGAATTTCGCGCTGGCGGCGGTCGTACTCCGCGCGAATACGGAGAATCTCGCTTGCTTCAGAGTCCGCTGGCGGGGGGTTCATTGTGCGAGGAACGGTCATCGAGTGACACCCACGAACAGCTCTCCCAACCGGGAATCAGCCGAACGCGCAAAAGTCCAATAAACCGAGCCTAGCAGGAACCCCAGACCGTACGACACATGAAAGACGGCGAATGTGCCGGGAAGATAAGGCAACAGCTTCCATCCAAATTTGTTCGCCGCGGCAACCGACGCGGCAATGGATGCCAGAACATAGGCGGCCAATACGGCCGCCCAGGCCAACAACGTTTTCTCCGCGAGATTTCTACGCCCAGCAACCGCCAGACAAAGCGCCGCGAGAAGCAGCGCCATATTCCCCGCCACAAAAACGCCGGGTATCAAATGCCGCCACGAACCGGGAATTCTGTGTTTTCGGATGACCGCGACTTTCCAGAATCCGTACTGGAAATACTGGCGAAACAATGCGGAAAGAGTCGCACGAGGGCGATACCAGGAGACAATTTCCGCCGACTGCCAGATTTTGCCGCCGGCGCGGGTGAGGCGAAGATTGAGTTCGTCATCCTGGTTGCGCACCAGCTTTTCATCAAACAGTCCCAGCTTCAGCAGGGTTTCTTTGCGCCAGCAGCCGTAAGTGACGGTGTCGACGTAGCCCGTGTAGTTTTCGTCGTGAAATTTGGCCCCTCCGGTGGAGAAGCGGCTGTGATAGGCGGCCTGTATCGCGCCGGCACGGCGCCCTTCGGCCTTGGTTCGAGCGGGCCCTCCAACATTCTGAGCGCCGCTGGTTTCCAGGGCTTCCACGCACCGCTGAATGTAGTCGGAGGCGTATTCTGTGTGCGCGTCCATGCGGAGAATGATGTCACCCCGGGCGGCGCGAATAGCGGCATTCAGCCCCGTGGAGACAATGCGCGAGGGGTTATCGATCACGGCGACGCGAGGATTTTCGCGCGAAACCTCGGATAGCGCTTCCCTCGTACCGTCTTCGCTGGCTCCGTCGGCGATGATGATTTCCCAATCGAAGCCCGCCAGATCCTGCGCAAGCAGCGAATCGATGAAGGCGCGGATGTGCTTCCGCTCATTGCGGCAGGCACTGACGATGGAAATGCCCTTCAGGGGGCCAATAGGTTGGCTAGCGGAATCGGCCGCCGAAACGCCAGGAGGAATTAGCGCCGCGCCCTTGGTTTCCATTTCACTCATGTGCGCACACGGCGGAGGCGATTTGGCCGGCCTTCGATTCTTTGTCCCGGCCTTCGCTCGCCTGGTCGTCCAGCTCTTTGGAGAGGGGCAGGCCCCAGCTTTTCGCCAGCAGGGAAAACAATTCGTCGCGCAGCGATTCAATCGTATAGTTTCCGGCCCAGGCCGCGGCTCGCGACCGCATCTCAGAATATTTTTCGGGCGCGCTCAGGACATTGCGAAGAGCGGCAGTCAAGGCATCCTCGTCGCGCGGCGCGACCGTGAGACCCCGGCCGTCGCCCAGAATTTCGGGCACCAGGCCAATCTGCGAACCAATGGCCACCAGCCCGAAAGCCATCGCCTCCACGATTGCCTTGGGCCATCCTTCCGTCTGCGATGCCAGGACGAGCACGCCCGAATGCCCGAGAAGCTCCACAATACGTTCGAAGCTCACGCCGCCGGCGAACGATACGCATTTGTCCAGTTGCAACCCGGCGCTCAAGCTCTGCAGCGAAGCAGCCTCGGGACCTTCGCCGGCTATGGTCGCGGTAAACGCAATGCCTTCCTCGCGCAAGCGGCCCAAGGCCTTCAGCAGAACATCGACATTCTTGGCGCGGGCGAGGCGGCCGACAAACAAAACGTGCCGCAGTTCGTTTGGACCGCGCTTCGCCGCAACGGCACGCGCTCCAGCGATTTGATCCCTGGTCACCACGGAATTGAAAAATGGAATAACGTGCGCAGGCTGACCGGGCCAGCGCCCATAGACGGTGACCGGACTGCCCCACCAGCGGGAACGCAACAGGGCGCGCTGAAAGCGGATACTCCACGGATCGTTCGCCCCCGAGCTCCACTGGCCCGCATATTTAGCGACTCGGTGTTTTGAGAAAAGCGGCCCCAGCAAAGACCCCAGCAGCCCAAGATTCCCCGGGCAGCGCACGTGCAGCGCGTCCCCCTGACGAATCGCGGCACCCAGCTCCCACATGAGCGCCGGCAGCAGAACAAGGAGCTTCGCTTTGGCAGCCAACGTTTCACCACCGAGCTCGCGCTGCGGAGCCACGCTAAAATTCGCGCGGTCGAGAAGGGCGCAATCGCCCGGCGGCTCCTGCTCGCGACAGGGTGCCGCCAGCAGAACGCGATCGAACATGTCCGCCCAGATCTCGATCTCGCGCGCATAAGGGGCATAGGCATACAGGCGCCCGCCGGACTGGTAATGAACGACGTGCGAGACGATGACCAGCTTCTCGTGAATGCACGCGTGCTGCGTCATGGCCGGGTCGCCACCGCGTACAACATAGGGCCTGCGCCGATCGCGCGGCCGTAGAACCCGCCGATTTCCTGATGGGCGCGCCAGACCGCGCCTTTCACGTCTCCGGCAAGGAGGCGCTTCAGGTAATCCGCCGGCTGGCACACCGGCATGTGGAGACTGCCGGTCTTCACGACACGGAAGCCGGCTCGGGCAAGCAATTGGGAGAGCCCCGCAGCCGCAAACAGAAAAATGTGGGCATGGGGAGCAAGCATTCCCGTCCAGCGGCGCTGCAGGAAACGGAAGTGCCCCGACTCCATGTTGGGAGTGAGCAGCACGATCGTACCACCAGGCCTCAGAAAACGGCGCAGATCGCGAACCATTGCGACAGGCTTCGGCAGGTGTTCGATCACGCTATCCATCACCATCAGATCGAACGATTCCTCGGAAATTCCGGTATCACCGAGCGGGCAATCATAGAAGGGGATTTGCGGATACATCTGGCGGGCGCGAGCCACGCGGCTCCGCGAAATTTCCACGCCTGTGACGCTGGGCCATCCCGCGGAATGAAGTTCGGCACACGTGTGCCCATCACCCGAGCCGATGTCGATCACGCTCTCGCGAACTTCGGCCAGTTGCGGCACTTTCTCGGCGACGCGCCAGAACCAGGCATTGCGTGTCGATACCCGGAGCGCGGCCTGAACCTCATGCGCGTGGCCCTTGGAATAGTAGTCGGTATAGAATTCCGCGCTTTCGTCGTCTGCGCGAAGCGGCGGCGGATCGGTCTGGTAGGTGCCACAAGCCGAACACCGGACGAGGCCGAATTTCGGCGTGCGAAAGCACAACGACCACGCACCGCTCCCGCACCAACACGGCAAGGCTGCCCCCGAAAGGCCCGCTTCCCCCTGGATCGCCGTGACGCTCACGGGCGCTCCGCCGGCATGCGTGGTTTCATCGATAGGGCCGCTCGTACTCGCGGGACGATTCATAATTTCGCTCGAAACTCGCGGATGCAGCGGTCGTAAAAGGCTTCATTCTGCGCCACCATGCGCCCGATGCTGAATACGTTTTGGACGCGCCGGCGGCCGGCCTCGCCAATCTCGCGCGCGAACGATGGATTCTGCAGAACGCGCAGAATGGACTGCGCCAGAACACCCGTCTTGTCGGGATCGACCAACAGACCTTCGCGCTCGTGCGCGAGCAATTCGGGACCACTGCCGCGCTCACTGAAAATCGTGGGGCAGCCGGCGGCCATGGCCTCGAGCGGCGCGACGGCAAAGGCCTCGGCGTAGGAAGGAAACACTGCCGCGCCCGCGGTGCGGTAGGCATCGAACAATTCGTTGCGCGCGACGTGCCCGTGAAAATGCACGCTGGTCCGCTGGCCGTTCAGCATCGTGCAGAGAAATTCCTGCATCGAGCCGCCGTCGCCGGCGCGCCCATCCTTGCCGAAGATATGCAGCTCCGCGCCGGGCTGGGCCTTCACGACGAGCGGCCATGCCTTCATCAGGGAAACAATCCCCTTTTTCCCGGTGAGGGTGCCGCTATAAATCACGCGATTGGAATTCCGGGGCAGATCCGCCGAGGCGGGCGGCGTCTCAACGGGATTGTAGAGAATCTCGGCCGAGCCCATCGGAACCTTGAGCACTTTTTCCGTCACCGCGGCTGTGTAGCGGCAAACCGAAGAAACGAAGTCGACGCGACGAAGAGACGACCGTTCCAGCCAGTACGATGTCCGATCCATGGGCCGGTTGAGTTCGGCCGCAAAATAGGTGAGCGAACCGTGAAGGCGCGCAACCACGGGCGCCCGCAGGGGCCTCCATCCAGCGGCGAGGCCTTGATAGTCGGGCAGTTCAACGATGTCCACCATTCCCGCACGGACCCACCGCGAAACCTGCCGATAAAGACGGTAGCGGGAAGCGATCCAGCCAAGCGGCTGCCCGGCTTCGCGCAGCCGCAGAACCTGCACTCCGCGGTCATCCTGCGTTTCCGGGGCCTCATACCAAGAGGGGTATACACCCACCGAACGCACTTCGTGGCCGGCCTCCACAAGCGCGCGCGACAAAAGCTGCGTCATCGTCCCGATGCCCCCGTGCGGACCTGGAGGGTACTCGTTGCAGACAAAGCAGATCTTCATCGGCTTTTTCACCGGGCCTCCCGCAGCGCAGGCAGAAGGAAATGAGAGCGGGTGGTGGCCAGTTTCAGCAAGCCCATCATGACCGGC
>JBEKTG010000151.1:0-7743 GCA_049516275.1 Candidatus Acidiferrales bacterium | reverse complement strand
CCCGTCACCGGCTTGTCGTACTTGACGATGTCCACGATGGCCGGCTCGATATAGCGCGGATCGCCTGGGTTGTGCCCGTGGACTTCCCAGTTGGTCCATTCAAACTGGCAATCGGTCTCGCGCGACGCCACCAGAACGGCAACTTCGGTCAGCCGCACGCCCAGCGCTGTTTCATATTTCACGTAGTGATGCGCCGCATCGAGCGGCTGGGCGAGTTTGGGGCTGTAGAGGCGCAGCGGGGGGCGATTGATTGACGCCATCTTCAGCCCGGTGGCCCATTCGTCGAAAGCCTTTTTGCCCTCATCGTCCATCTCGTCGCGCTTGGGCAATGGCAGGCGGTTTCTGGATTCGGGATAAACGTCCTTGGGAAGCGTGTCTGCCGAGGAGCCCGCAGCGTTCGGTGGATTCTGCGCATGAATCCGCGCGCCGAGCAGTACGCCCGCCAGGCCAACAAACGCTATAAGTCCAGCTCTTTTCGGCATCGCCATCGATCCGTTCTCCCTTTAGCGATTCACGCAGTCCGCCGTGGCCGTTTGAGGCGGGAGCAGCGGCTTTTGCCCTGGCCGGAGCTGCATGTCGAACGCATTCAGCTCGACGCCGGTGGCGACGTAGAGGGCCATCAGTTCCGACAAGTCCACGGTGCCGCGGGGGCCGAATAGATGCAGGATGTGCGCGAAGGTTTCGGACGACACCTTCTTCTGGCCGATCAGTTCGCGCCCGTAGGTGATGACGGCGGCATCTTTCTCGTCGAGTCCCGTCACCGGTTTTTCGTACTTGATGATGTCGATGATGTTGTCGTCGATGTGGCTCGAGCCCGGCCTGCGGCCATGCGACTCCCACTGCGTGTATTCGAACTGGTTTTCCATTTCGCGCGCGGTTGTGAGCACGGCGATCTCGGTCAGCCGGTCTCCCAGTCCGGAGTCATACTTCAAGTAGCGATGCGCTTCCGCCATGGGCTTGGCGAGCTTCGGGCTGTAGATACGGATTGGGGCGGGATTTCCTCCGAGCGTGGCTAGTTCGTCGTAAACCGACTTGCCGTAGTCGTCCAGATCGTCGCGTTTCAGCAATGGCAGACGGTTCCCGGAATCGGGATAAACGTCCTTGGGCAGTGGGCGAGCGGTTGTGGTGGTGTTTCGGCTGCTCGCCGGATTCTGCGCGTGCATCCTTCCACCCAGCAACAGTCCCAGAAAACCTGCGAGAAAAACGAGTGCGATGGTCTTCGATGCCGGCATATGTCTCTCCTTTGTGAAGCCTCACCAATGCGAATCTGCGATTCAGCCGACCGATAACTTATAGCTCATAGTGGCGGCGCGCAAGGGCTTTCGGCGTCGCCCCCGGGAACGCCAATCTCCCGATTGGCGTTTTGTCTCACCTCTGCGCTGCGGTCCGCGTCGCTTTGCACAGTGTGAGCGCAGCGGGGTACGGTTCTCCATCGCTCGCCCTTAGTGCGATGAATCCTTCCTTTTGGGAGCGGTGATCAATCCCGCGCGGAATCGGCGCAGGGAATTGCGGTGGGTCGGCAAATTGCTACGATTTTGCTTAGCTCGAGGAAGTGCTGGCGAATTCTGCGTCTGGAGTTGATGCCACCAAGCGCCGTATCCGCCCGGCATAGAAGGGCATGATGCGGGGCCACGCGTGCGTTTTCAAGACACGCCCTCCCGCCAACGCGCCGCGGCGCATCGCCTCGTCGCGATCTTCATAAATTGCCCGCAGCGTAGCCGCCAGCTCGACTAAGTCGGGTTCAAACCACGTCCACTCGCGCGAGAACTCGCCGAAAGGCGGCGGAGGGCCGGCCACGGGCGTTTCCGTGGCTCGAACAAGATACGAGGCTTCCGGCGGGAAGAATTCGAGTGCCGGTCCCGCGGCCGTGGTCACGACGGGCTTGCCGCAAGCCATGGCCTCGATGAGCGGCATGCCGAAACCCTCGCCTCGATAGGGAAGCGCCAGCGCGTCGCAGCCGCGATAGAGCGATGCAAGCTTCGCATCGTCGAGTTCTTCGGTGAGAAGCAGGATGTGCGGCGCCTTCGCCCTGCGGCGCATGTTGCGAATTTCCGGCAGAAGGTTGTTGTGCTGGTAGAAGGATGAGGCGCCCGTATCTTTCAGGACGAGCGTCACGTCGTCTGCAGCGGAGAACGTGTCGGCGTACGCCTGCACGAGCAGATCGGCTCCCTTGCGGCGAATCGTTCCGCCCACGAAAAGAAACATACAGCCCCGGCATCCGGCCGGCCGCCACGGCTTCACCTGCGGATGGAAAACCTTGGGATCGAAGCCGTGCGGAATTACTTCGACGCGATCCCGGCTCACGCCGCTCTCGATAAAAGCCTCCGCGACGAAACGCGAAGGCACCCACAGCTCGTCTACCCAGCGCTCGATTTCGCGCACCCACGCGCGCGGCACGGCGCGATGTTCCCACGGGAGCATCGAGGCGAGCAAACCCGCGGCGGGCGGACGAAAATCGGGCGGCCAGAAATGGCGGATCGTGAGATCCATCCGCGCAGGACGCCGCCCGAGCCCTTCAACAATTCGCGCGCGTTCCGGAAGCAGTCGCGCCGCCCCAGTCCCGGGTTCGGAGGGTTCGAGCGCTGCGTCGATCTCCTGCGAATCGAGCAAGAAGCAGCCCAGCGCGCGATTGATTCGCGCATGCCCCGAAACGGTGAGGAACGGGCCCTCCACGATTAAGCCGGGCTTCTGAAGTGCCGCGCTCGCCGCTGGCCGCACCGGAGCTTCCGCCACGGAAAGCCGCTCTTGCAGAGCTTCGCGATCCTCGTTTGCAAGGGGCAGTGTGCGCAGCAAGCGGCGCGGCGAATCGAACGCGCGATGCCGCAGAAAGAAATCGAAGACCGAATCAAGATAGCTGGGCTCGCGGCGCACCATTTCGCATAATGGGCTCGACAACTGCCCGGCGCGAAAGCGTGAGAATCTTTGGCGTAGGATGGCTGCTACGGAGGCGGGGAGAGCCGGTCGCCGCAGAATGCCAGGCATAAAGCAGGCGACGGCTCGCTGCTCTTCGCCCATATCCTCGTAAATGGTTCCGAGCAGCCAGGAAGCGCGGTAAGAATTCTCTCCGCCGCTTCCGACGTAGGCGCTTTCCGTTATTTTCAGCGCGCGCTCGAGATGCGCGAAAGCCTTCGAGGTCTTCTGCCGGTACAGCCAGAGAATCGCCGAAAGGTAGTCCAGATCGGCGTATCCCGGATAGGCCTTGAGTCCGAGCGTCAAGAGTTCCTCGGCCTTCTCCGGCTGTTCCTTCCTCATCAGCGCGAGCGCCAGATTGCGAAGGAGCAGGCTCGCGAACAACGGAGGAAGCGCCGCGGATTGCCAGAGTTGCTTCAGCGACCCGATTCCGCCGCCCGGCGTTCTTTCACACAGCAAGGCCGCATGAAGCTTTGCCCACGGGCTGGCGTTCCTGTCCCAGCAAGCACGCGCAAGCGCGGAAGGCATCATCGCACTGCGAATGCGGCATGACTGGTTAACAGCTTCTTTGCTCGCACCGGCAACGATCATTCGCGGCTGCAGCGCGATCAGGTCGGCCTCGGCAAGGCACGGAAGATGCACCGGAACCAGATGCGTTACGGGCTCCTTCGATAAAAATACGCCGCGAAGATCTTCACTGGAGCCCTGCACAAGCTCGTCGCCTTCGAGCCAAGTAAGGAAGCCACTGGCGCCGGCGTTGGCGTCGGCCGGTTTTTCCTGGAAAAGGCCGGAATCCTCGGTGGAAATCAAATCGGCCGCCGAGCGAACCTGCTCCGGCACAGATTCCAGGCGCGCCGCGTCGGTGACAATCATCACGCGGGGGCTCACTTCGCCGGCCGCTTTTACCCTGCCGGTTTTTGGCGCCACACTGTAAACGGCCAATCGACCCTCGAATCTGCGGGCGGCCTCCAAACAGTGCGATGCGGGTAGGCAGCCGCTAAGAGTTGAGCAACCGTTCGAATTCGGGCACCCAGCGCTCGCGAATCACGTGCTCCCAGTCCCACTTGCCAACCATCTCGGCGCGGCCGCGGACGGCTTTTTCTCTCGCCTCCTCGCGATGCTCAAAGACTTGGCGCATCAGGCGGCGAAGGTGCTCGACGTTTGGCTCCGCCCAGCGGTGCCCGGCGCTGAGTTCCACATCGTTGTTCCAGGGCACCGGCACAAGCGTGTAGTTAATCAAGTCGCAAATGTTATCGTGGAGGAATTCCATCTGGCCGCTCCAGCGCGTCGCGATCACTGGACATTCGCAGGCGAGCGCTTCCATGTAAGGGCGTCCCCAGCCCTCGCCGCGCGTAGGGAGCACGAACGCGTCGGCGGATGCGTAGAGCCGCGGAAGCTCCGCTGCGGGCAGAAAGTCCGGCGATAGCAGCAGGATAGGGGGCGCATCCAGCAGACGCATTCCCATGTGCCGTTCCACGAAGTAGGCGAGTCGCGGCAGCATGTCGGCGTTCGCGTCCGGACGGTCGTAAGTCTTCAGCATGAGCGTGACGTCTTCCTCCGGCTTGAATTCCGTCAGATACGCCCGCAGCAGGACGTCGGCGCCCTTGCGCTCGATCCATTCAAAAACGGAAAGAAAATTAAAACCGCGCCGCTTGGGTATTGGAAATGGCTCCGCTCCGGGACGGAAAATCGCCGTGTTGATGCCCCCCGGAAGCGCGCACAACCGCTCTCGCGAGACGCCGCCGGCCGCAAAGGTCTCGCAATTAAAGCTGCCCGGCACCCAGACCTCGTCCATTCCTTCGCAGCAATCGCGCCAGCCGTCGGGGATCGAGTCCGTCTCATACATCGTCCGCCCCACGCGATAGCGCCCTCGCATCGCGAGATTGAAATCGTTGGCGGGATAATGCTGAAAATGGATGCCGCGGGCTAGGTCGACCCTCTGGTGCTTGAGTGCCTCCAGAATTTCCTGCTCTTCCGCGTTGAGAAGGTTTTGCGCGTCATACTGCAGGCCGAAGGGTTCCACGCGCACCGGAAAGCCCGCGCGGTAGAGGCCGAGGATGATGCCGCGCGCCTCGTCGGCGTAGCCGCTGCCATCGTAAATGGACGCGCGAAAGACGACGTTTGCGGGCGAGCAGGCCACGGAACATGATTGCCGCGGGGGGGATTGGGGCGCGAGCACTGCGGGCGCGTCACGCACGATGCATCTCGCAATCAGCGGAAGGGAATCCGGAACGCATACCGAATGGCGGGCGCGCCATCTCAAACATCCGCGTGGAACGCAACTCTTCCATAGCTGATCCGTTCCGGCGACGAAGCAGGCGCGACGGCCAGCCGCCCCGAAAGCCCCACGTTTTTGAAACCGGCGTTCTTGAGCATCTCGACACAGCAGGCTTCGTTCGGTCCCCACCAGTTGGTCGGGTCGTTGCTCGCCTCCGATCCGGGATAGAAGGCCATCGCGGGCCGCTGAATCTGAGGCAGGTCGATGTGCGTTTCCATAATCAGGAGCTTCCTAGTCACGCTGCGTACGCGTTCGAGCGCCAGAAGGGGATGCCGCAAGTGATAGAGCACGCCCAGAAACAGGACCAGGTCGAACGTCCCGACCCGTTCAGGCGCGAGATCCATCACATCGATCTCCATGTCTTCAACCTGGGATCCCAGCGCGGTGCGCGCGAATTCGAATCCCGCTTTGCCGGACGCGGTGTTATTGAGGACGTTGTTTCGCCAGACGTAACTGTCGGTGGCCAGCACCCGGCTCGCGCCGCGGCGTTCGGCTTCGAAAGACATGTAGCCGTCCCACGCGCCGATATCGAGCACGGACATTCCCCGGAGGTCGGCAGGCATGCCGATGCGATTAAGCAGTGTGCGCGTGTCGTAGGAGCCGGGCGTCACGACGCCATGGCCCAGATCGATGGAGTGCCACCACTGGATCTTCTTGACTTCGGTGCGCAAACGATTCGCGCGGCACTCGTCGAGCGCCTGCTCGATGACCGTGCGCAGCGAACTGTCGATATGGCTTTTGCGGAGGGCCTCCTCCAGCATTTCGATCGCGGCCATCGGCTCGCCGCGCCTGGCAAGGACGACTCCGAGGTTGGCCGCCGCCTGAGCGTCCTCCGGATCGCATTTCAGGGCGCGTCGAAATCCGTCCTCCGCCTCCACAAGACTGCCCCGGGCGAGTTGCGCGGCGGCCCAGTCATTCCAGATTTCGCCCGTCTGCGCTTCTTCCAGCGCTTCGCCGAAAAGGCGGACGGCCTCGTCGAAGCGGCCCTGCTGGTAACAGAGCAGCCCTTGTTGATGCTTCTCCATGGTCAGCATGTTTCCGTCCGTAAAGCCTTCGTACCGCAGATGCGGCTGCCGGAATCTGCAAACGAGCAATAGGCTGGCCATCGGGCGCTTTTTCGACGGCGACGAGGTTAGAACTTTTTCATGAGAGCGCTTCGCCGGGCCGGTGTGTTCCGAACCGGATCGGTGTGCGTGCCGGGATGTACGGAGGGAGTGCTGAAATACGATCGTCTAGTCGAGCGGCTCAACCTTCAGAATCGCGCCGCCGTGGTTGCTGCCGGTCCAAAACGTAACGGGAGTTGTCGAGTTATCGACGAACACGTTGCGAATGTTCGTGCTCTTCGGCAGGAGATACTCAACGATTTCGCCAGTTTTGGGATTGATTCGCGAGACGCGGTCGTTTGTCATGCCGCCGGTCCACAACTCGCCATTCTTGTCGCAAGTGGCGTCGTAGGGACCGCTCCACGGAGTCGGCAACTCCCATTCGGTGAATTTCTCAGTTTTCGGGTCGAACATCCCGACGCGATTCCCCGTGTATTCGCCAAACCAGAGCCGGTCCTGCGAATCCGCCTGGATGCGGCGCGGGCGCGAATGTCGCGTGGGCGTCGCGTAGAATTTCACCTCGCCGGTTTTAGCGTCGATTCTCCCGATGTGGCTGTCGCCGATTTCCGCGAAGTAGAGATTGTTGTGCGAGTCGGTGGTGAGCCCGTAAATTCCGTAAGGGCCTGGACCCGGCAATTGTTTGAGCGGCAGAAATTTCTCGTATTTCCCGGTGTTCACATCCACGCGGTAAATCTCATCCTGCTTCCCCGACGTCCAGACCTTCCCGTCCACCGCGACATGCTGCGCCAGCATGTTCACCTGGAAACCTTCGTCGTTGATTTCTGGCGGCCCGCTATAGATCTTGAATTTTTCCGTCTTGGGATTGAATCGTGCGATGGCCCCCTGAAACATCATCCCCAGCCAGAATTGCCCGTCGGTATCTTCCTTGAGTTCGAGCATGCCTTCGGGATAGCCAGGCTTGGGCGAAGGAACGGGCCATTCGGTCACCTTGCCTGTCTTGGGATCGAGTTTGCCGAAAAACTGCTCGCCAAAATCCGAAAACCACACGGTGCCATGTTCATCGAGCATCACGTCGTGCGGCATGATGGTCGGCCGCGGCAGGCGGTATTCGGTGATGATGACGCGCGTCGACCGGCCCGTAGGCCGGGGCAGCGTCTTAAACGGGTATCCCCATGCCGGTCCGGCGCTCAGGTTCACCGATGCCAGATAACCGGCCAGCACGCGGTAGTTTTCCGGATTCCCGGCCACCGCGTCCGCGTTCACGCGCCTTTGCGGCCGGATCGGCTGGCTGCCCGAGGCGTAACCCATCATGCGATAGATCACCTGTGTGAATTCATCCGCGGTGTGCGTTGAAGTAAGCGGACGCTGAAGCGTGTGGCAATTCACGCAGTTCATCAGAGATGTTTTCTGCTGGTCCGTGCCGGACATGCTCATCAGCCATTCCGCGCTGGTCAACTGCAGCGCGAGATTCTTGGCCTTGCGGAGTTTTAG
>JBEKTG010000150.1:0-7746 GCA_049516275.1 Candidatus Acidiferrales bacterium | reverse complement strand
GCTTGTTCCCAAAATAATAGTAGAGCATGGCCTTGTTGGCGTGGGCCGCGTCCGCGATTTCGTCGGTACGCGCGCCGGCCATCCCTTCAGCGGCGAAATGCTTCTCGGCCGCGGCCAGGATCCGGCTCGCCGTGGCGGGATTCTCGACTTTTCTGCGTCCTCGCGGCATGTTTTGTTTCTCAGATTCCTATGCGCTTACTGCACCCGAGAGCCATCGCCGGCCCGCACAAGAGTGCCTTTGTCCGGGCAGCGATATTCCATAAGCTTCTTCTTAGAATTGTTTAACTAACTGGTTAGTGTAGACGATTCCCAGCGGATATGTCAAAGTGCGTGGAAGCCGGCTAGTGGGTCAGTTCCGGCAATCCGTGCCAGGAGTTAACAACCGCGGCTCAAGGGCGAGCGAGTATCCTGCCTAATTGTCCTGTTAACGCCTAGAATTGAAGCCTTCATGCCAAACTCAATTGACACGCTAATTGATGCATTCGCTTCCAAACTGGAATTGCAAGGCGTTCGCATAGAAAAGGCAGACAACTCTGCGCTCCTTGAGAAATTAGAGTCGGGACTTCCAAAGAAGCTGCCCCAATCCTTCGAGTCCCTCTTGTTGCGATATTCTTTTCCAACCTTTGGCGCTGGGGGAATCACGTTTTTCGGCTGGGAATCCGACTCCAGCGAGCTATTTCATGTTCTGCCACCGAATGAGGGCACACTTTCGGAGCTATTGTTGCCCGCTGGATATATCCAGATAGGTCGTCCCGACACCGGTAATTTTGATGCTGTCTGCTTCGATCTGAATACAGCAAAGCAGAATCGTGAATATCGCATCGTACGAGCCGCCCATGAGGAGATCCTCTGTAATTTTCGCGTGAGTATTGTCGGAGAAGTGTGGCCTTCGTTTTCCAATCTTGTGGAGTTTTGCGATATGGATACAATTGTGCCCGAGTAACAACCAAATCTGAGGAGTGAAGCACTGTCCCTAAAATGAATCAGGCATCGGTTAGCGCATGGACGTCGTTTCTCGAATCACTGTCCCTTAGCTCTGGCGCAATTCTGATAGCCATCATCTCGGTTGGAGTTGTGTGGCTGCTGTGCTTCGTACTTCCGTTCGCTTTGCGTGCGATCTGGGTCATTGTAGTGCCTCTCGTTCTCGCGTATTCGCTCTACTGGCTGCCTGTTTGGCTAGGAGCTGGTGTCTCTGAGTATGGTGCGTGGGCGGTGCTGGGTGTTGGGACATGGTTTTTCTCTGGCTTTTTTCCGTCCGCAGTGATGGTGCTGATTCTTCAGAAGCGCCGCTCCAAGCGACAGTCTGTGTAGGGAATTATTTCTATTATTGACCCAACTCCCAGGGGTAACCAGAAACTGACCCCCTACCGAAAGCCGGGCTCAGGCATCGAGGGCGCCCGCCGCGTCGGCGGGAAGCTCGATGCAATACTTCATGCGGGCTTTTTCGCGATGCAATTCGAGGGCGAGTTCGATGAGGCGGTCGATCAGCTTCGGATAGGGCAGCCCGGAAGCTTCCCACAGCTTGGGATACATGCTGATCGCCGTGAAACCGGGAATGGTATTGAGTTCGTTCACGAAAATCTTGTTCGTCTTACGTTCGAAGAAAAAGTCGCAGCGCGACATTCCCGTTCCTTCGATGGCGCGGAAGGCGCGCACGGCATATTCCTGAAACGTGAGCGCCTGTTTTTTGGTGAGAACGGCGGGGATCACCAGCCGCGTGCCCTCTTCGAGGTATTTCGCGGCGTAGTCGTAGAACTCGCGATGCGGCACGATTTCGCCGGGGATGGAAGCCCTCACGTCGTCGTTTCCCAGCACCGACACTTCGATTTCTCTGGCGGTGACGCCGCGCTCGACGATAATTTTCAGTGCGAATTCCGCGGCAAGGTCCATCGCCGCGGGAAGCTCGTTCGCCGCCTTCACGCGGGACATTCCCACTGACGAGCCCAGCGTGGCCGGTTTTATGAATATGGGGAAGCGGAATTTCTTCTTGATCTGACGCAGAACGGCGTCGCGTTCCCGCTCCCATTCCGAGCGCCGGACCGCGAGAAACGGAACGATGGGCAGGCCGGCTTGTTCGAAGAGCCGCTTCTGAACGTCTTTATCCATGCCGACCGCGGATGCCAGCACACCCGCTCCGACGTAGGGCAATCCCGCCAGTTCCAGCAGGCCCTGCACCGTACCATCTTCTCCGAACGTGCCGTGCAGCACGGGGAACATCACATCCACGTTGATGCTCGGACGCCCCGAGCCTTGGGCCATGGGAATCAGCGTGCCGGCGGTGGGGTCGGGCGGCAGAGATACACGGTCGCCGGATTTCAGCACTTCGGGAAGCATCGTGTGCGCTTTGGTGCCGACGAGCCAGCGGCCGTCTTTCGAGATTCCGATGGGCACCGCTTCATATTTTTCAGGATCGAGCGCGCGGATCACCGAAGCGGCGGAGGCCAGCGAGACTTCATGCTCGCCGGAGCGCCCTCCGAAGAGAATCCCGATGCGCAGCCGTTTGTTCGAGCTCAGCGAACTCATCGAGACACCGCTTCGGCAAAGTCCGTCATTCGATTCATGATCCAATTCACGATCCGATTCACGATCCAATCCATTGATCCACGCACTTTCATCACAGGATTTTCTTTCCCAGGCCGGAAAGGGCCAGCTCGACGCCCAGCGTGGCCGTCGTGTTGTGCACATCGATCACCGGATTGTTTTCAACGATCTCGAACGAAACCATCGATCTGCTGTCGGCAATCATTTCCAGAGCCAGGTGCGCCTCGCGATACGTGACTCCGCCGCGAACCGGCGTGCCGACCCCGGGCGCATCCGAGGGATCGATGAAATCCATGTCCAGGCTCACGGCGATGCCGGCCGTGTCATCTGCGGCGAAGCGCAATGCTTCCGCCATGACCTCGCGCATGCCGCGTTCGTCGATGTCGCGCATGGTATAGACATGGACGCCCGATTCCTTCACCAGGCGCCGCTCCTTCGAATCGAGCTCGCGGATGCCCACCAGCACCACGTTGCGCGGCTCGACCATCGGTTTGACGCTCGCGAGGCCGGTGAGTTCGGGCGGTCCGTATCCCATGATGGAAGCCAGAGGCATGCCGTGGACGTTGCCCGAGGGCGACGAGTCCGGCGTGTTCATGTCGCCGTGGGCGTCGAGCCAGATCAGGCCGATGCGCTTGGATTTCTGATGGAAATGCTCGGCCACTCCCGCCGTGGTGCCGATGGCGATCGAGTGATCGCCGCCAAGCACGAGCGGCACGAGGTCCTCGTCGAGCGTCTTGCGGACGATCTCGGCGAGGCCTTTGCAAGCCTGCGCAATCTCAGCGAGATATTTGGCGTTCTTCTCGCCGTAGTGCTGTTCTTCGGGCAGCGGCACGTCCACGTTGCCGATATCTTCCACCTGCCGCCCGAGATGCTTGAGTTTTGCCTGCAGGCCCGCCACGCGCAGGGCGGAGGGGCCCATATCGACGCCGCGGCGGCTTGCGCCCAGGTCCATCGGCACGCCGATGATGCGAATTTTTTCGGCCATGGTGTCTTGTCGGGTCGCTTTCCCGGAAAGGCGGCGGGACTCTTAAGGATAGACGCGGTAAAGCATCCGAGGGAAGGGTATCACTTCGCGGATGTGCTCGGTTCCGCAAATCCAGGCCACCGTGCGTTCCAGTCCCAGCCCGAAACCTGCGTGCGGAACGCTGCCGTAGCGGCGCAGGTCGAGATACCACTGGAATTCCTTTTCCGGAAGGTTGTTCTCGCGGATGCGCGCCAACAAACTTTCGTAGCTCGACTCACGCTCACTGCCGCCGATGATTTCACCGTAGCCTTCCGGGGCGATCATGTCGAAGTTCAGAGCAAGGTCCGGCCGCTCGAGATCTCGAGCCATGTAAAAGGCCTTCATGGCGCTGGGGTAGCGGTGGATGATCACCGGCTTGTCGAAGTTTTTTGACAGAATCGTTTCTTCGTCGCCGCCGAAGTCATCGCCCCACTTGGCCGGATTGCCGGCCTGCTGCAGTACGCCGATTGCTTCGTCGTAGCTGATGCGCGGAAACGGCGGCGCGATCTTTTCAAGCTTGGCGGGGTCTCGCTGGAGGGTGAGGAGCTCCCGCGAGCGATTCTTCACCACCGATTGCACGACCGCGCTCACCAGCCCTTCCGCCAGTTCGACCATGTCTTCCAGATGCGCGTAAGAGGCCTCGGGCTCGAGCATCCAGAATTCGGTGAGGTGCCGGCGCGTCTTCGATTTTTCGGCGCGAAACGTGGGTCCGAAGGAATAGACCTTGCCGAGCGCCGCGGCCGTCGCCTCGGCGTAAAGCTGGCCGGACTGCGTCAGGTAGGCTTTCTGATCGTCGATGTAGTTCACCTCAAACAGCGTGCTGGTGCCCTCGCAGGCCGCAGGCGTGAAGATCGGGGAGTCGGTGAGGGTGTAGTCCTGGCTGTCCATGAAGTTCCGCGCCGCGCGCACGGCTTCGGCGCGGATGCGCAGGATGGCGGCCTGTCGCGGCGTGCGAATCCACAGATGCCGCTGGTCGAGAAGGAAATCGACGCCGTGCTCCTTGAGTTGAACCGGATAGGGATCGGACTCCGGCACGCGCTGGATCACTTCGATGGCGCTCACATGAATTTCGTAACCGCCCGGAGCGCGGGCTTCCGCCTGGATCTTGCCGGTCACGACGACGCTCGATTCCTGCGTCAGGCCTTTGAGCGACTGGAAAGCCTCGGGGTGCTCCTTGAGGGAAACCACGCCCTGCATGATTCCGGTGCCGTCCCGAAAAATCGGGAAAAGAAGCTTGCCGGATTCGCGGAGGTTGTAGAGCCATCCGCGAATGGTGACGTTGCCGCCGGCATGGCCGCCGGCGCGTTCAATGGAGACGACCGGGGCTGTTTCCTGGGTCATGAACTCACCCCGGATTTATTGTGATCCCTTGGCGATCGTGCCGAAGTACTTTTTGACAGGTTATTCAAGGCGTTCTTCCAGTTTGTCGAATGTTTCGCGGACTTTATCGAGCGACGGCTTGCCGCCGACCTGCTCTTTCAGCTCAAGGACCAGATCCGGCGGCTGCGGCATGGCTGCGAAGGCCTGGAGAGCGGCCTCCCAATCGATCGTGCCTTCAAAAGGCAGCAGGTGCTCGTCCTTGTCTCCGTGATTGTCATGGATGTGGGCGGTGACGATGCGATCGCGCATTATGTCGAAGCTTTTCTCCACGCCTTCTTCGATGTGGGCGTGGCCGATATCGAAGCAGAATTTCACGTCGCGCAAATGGGTTTCCTTGATCAGGTGATCGAGAGACTCGGGCGAGCCCAATTCATTGGGCGTATTTTCGAGCGCAATGGTGACGCCGCGTTCTTTCGCGAAAATGGCAAGGTGTTCGAGGGAGCTGAACGCCGCGTCGATGCTCCGCGAATCCATCGATTGATGGCCGCGGCCAAGGTGCTGCACGAGAAATCGAAAGGGAACTCGTTCCGCGATTTCGAGGGCGCGCTTTACTTCGTCCACTGCGTCCACGCGCCGAATGCGCTCGGTGTCGCAGATCGAAATGGGCATGCCGCTTTCGCGGCCCGGCGCAAGGTCGCGTTCGGTGGGGGAATGCAGCGAATGCAGGCGCAGCGCGTATTCTTCGAGGGCGCTCGCGAAGTCGCGGACGGCCTCCGGAGAGCGATAATTAAAATGTCCCGGCGCGCAAAAAACCTCGATGTGTCGAATTTCAGCCCGGGCGATTTCCGCAAGAAGGGGCGGCGCAAGCGGATGATTAATGTATCTGTAAGTGGAAAGGATGCGTTGCATTCGGCCCTCGAACGAGAATCAGTATGGTCAACGCAAAACCTCCCCGCGTCAATAGCGCCTCGTGCTAAAGACAAGTAGAGCAATAAAAAGTAGTCGCAGGGATCGAATTACGAAGCAGCACCTACCAGAACCATCGGTCCCGTTGGCGCAGGACGCCCGCCGGCAGGCTCCAGCGTTACCGCGAAGGCTTTCGGGGCGATTCCCGGGGGCAATTTCATGAGGAAGTGATCGGTTTCAGTGCTGGCGGCATTGAATACGCCTGCGCTGATCGGATTTCCCTGCGTGGGCACGATCCACAGTTGATACGACTTATTCGCGGGATTCGGCTCCAGCTGGCCTTCATACATCAGCATTCCCATTTTGGCGTTGTACATCACGTGAGCGCTGCCCTTCGGCATCCCGGGCTGAGCCGCCAGCGGAACGATCACCGTGTCGCGCGCGTTGATCAAGTCCGCTACTTCGCGAGCCGACTGCAGTTGCTGCTGCTCCTGCTGCATGTCGGAATGCAGCGCGGCGAGCTGCTGATCCAGGCGGCGATTCTGTGTCCAGAGTACGAAGGAAGCCAGAGCCAGCGCGAAACCAACCGGGACAAGCACGGCGGCCCACCAGCGTCCAAAGAGCCCACCGGTCGTATCGGGGACCGGCAAAACAGCAGCGGCGCGCGTGGCACCTTGCTTTTCCGACCGGACCTGATTCATCAGGCGCGCTCTCACGCTGGGCGATGGTGCGACAGCCGGGGCTGCCAGCGCCAGCAATGCCAGGCGACCGCGCGCGTCCGCGAGCTTCTCCGCGCAGCTCGCGCAGGTAGACACGTGGTTTCCGATTGCCGCCTTCTCGTCGCCTTCCAGGGCGCCGAGGGCGTAGAGATCGAAATCTTGTTCGCGAGTTGGATGCCCGTTCATGGGTGCATAGCTCGTTTCAATGTTTCCAGCGCCGTGCGCAGCCGGGTCTTCACCGTTCCGAGCGGATCGCCCGTGCGCTCGGCGATTTCGCTGTGGGTGAGCCCCTCGAAGTACGCTAGTTCCACCGCGGCCCGTTGCTCCTTCGGGAGCGCCTCCATCGCGACTTTCACGCGCCCCATCAGCTCCTTTTGCGTGATCGCACTTTCCAGACTCATAGGTAGCAGCACTAAGGTGTTCTCGAACAATTCCTCGCCGGCGGCGGGATTGTGATGGCGCAGCCGGGAAATCGCGCGATTGCGGGCGATCACCATCAGCCAGCCGGGCAGAGACCCGCGCGAAGCATCGAATTGCGATGCGGTGCGCCAGAGCTGGAAAAAAATGTCCTGCAAAATCTCCTCCGCGGCCTGCGTATCGCGCAAGATCCGGTTCAGGACGGACGAGAGCAGGCCTGCGTAGCGGTCATACAGCGCCTCAAGCGCCGCTTCATCCCGCTGGACCATCCGTGCCATGAGAGCCGCGTCCGAGGCCCTCAGCTCCGTCTCCGAACTCACCTGTGCTAGCGGCTCCCTTGAAGTACGCGGCAGCGAAGTCTCCCGGATTGCCCCGGATTGCCCCGGGATTGCCTGTTGCGAAGAGCTTTCTGCGCGGTTGTAATGAAACGTATGCAGCCTAACTTGCGCATTCTGTTACGTCAACGAAGTTGTTCCGGCTGGGGTTGAGCGTGTCGCAGAGCGGCCGCACTTCGGTCAAGTGGTTTGTTTACAGCGAATTATGGGGCCCTGCCCTTTTACCGATCTCTCAATGTGTCGTATTCATAGCCTTCGATCTCACAATTTGGGGGTGGTTTCCATTGACATCTCTTCCAGCTTGGCTAAACTTCGATTCTCGCGTCACTTACGGGCCCCTGGGTTCCGCAAAGCTGAGCAATAGAAACACGTTGGAAGGACGTCAGGAGGAAAGCAACGATGGCCACGGCTCCCAAGCCCACTCCGCAGCCGATTCCGCGGATTGCGCCGCGCGAAGATTTAAACCCCTATCGCATCGCGCAGATCCAATTCGACCTTGCCGCGG
>JBEKTG010000149.1:0-7850 GCA_049516275.1 Candidatus Acidiferrales bacterium | reverse complement strand
ATGGAAGATAACCGGGGGGATGGAATACTGGAGTTGTAAATGTCCGGTTAGCTGACCGATTAGGACTTGAAAAGCAAAGTCCAGCGGTTACGGACCGCGAGTAAGACGTACCCCAACACAGCACCCAGCGACCCGTACACTGCCTCGTTCAGTGGAGCCAGCAATAACAATATGGATGCAAGCGAAGGATCGACAGTGATCGTCAGCACACAGGCAGGGCAAAGCAAATAGCTTGCCTGCGCGGTGGAGTGCCAACTGGACGGAACAAGGTCAAGGCCAACGGTTAACAGATACGAAAATCCCGCGAAGCATCCGAGCAGTTTGATGGGTACGGACAAACTGTCTTGCGTGTCCGGCCCTATTTTGGAAGGCCTTTTCGAGCCATGAAATCGGGAGCAGCGCGACGACCACAGCAAGACCGCCGACCAAAACCAAGGCAGCGGAGAATATGAGCCAGTTGATGTGCGCGTCCGGAATAAGAGTCTGCATCGCCCTAAACGCGTTGCTCAACAGGATTGAAATCGTCCCGCAAATAAATAGCGCAAGCCGGGAAGGCAATCTGATCAAGCCGGTCGCCATGCGGCGGATTCTACCAGCAATCCGAGTGGCGAGGTGGCTCTGAGCAGCCGAACTGCGCGGCCAAGCCCTGACAAACGCGGCAACCGGGACCTGCGCCGGCTCGATGCTGCACTCACGATTTTAAGGGGCTGGGGCGGGCACACCTCGACACATTCACTCGCAGGCGCGCCAATCCACAAAGGATTCGAACGGGCTACTTTTTGGCGTTGGCGACGGAGGCGGCTTTATCCGCGTATTTCTTCTGGAAGCGCTCGACGCGGCCCGCGGTATCGACCAGCTTCTGCTTGCCGGTGAAGAACGGGTGGCAGTTCGAGCAGATTTCCACGCGGATCATCTGGCCCTTGAAGGTGGAGCGGGTTTCAAACTGGTTGCCGCAGGCGCAATGCACCGTTACAGCGTGGTAATCGGGATGGATTCCTTCTTTCATGGGATACCCCTTCTCACCGGCCGGTCTGCGCGAATGACCACAGCACTACAGAATCGCGTCGCTAGGCCAGTGGAATCTCCGATTATAGACGAAAGTCGCCTGGCTTTCCACTCAGGAGCCGAAAAGGGCCGAAAAGGCGAAACTGTCTCCCGTAGTATTTCCCGCAAGCCTATTCGCCTGCTGCGTCTACGCGATTCAGCAAATCCGGGCGATTCCGGGCGGTTTTCTCCAGGGCTTTTTGGCGGCGCCAGCGAGCGATTTCCGCGTGGTTTCCGCCCAGGAGTACTTCCGGCACGTCCCAGCCTCGGAAGGACGGGGGGCGGGTGTAGTGCGGGCACTCCAGGGGAGCAAAGCTCACGGCCCTCGGGGAAAATGACGAAGAAGACGAATGCACATCCGTATCGGCGCGCGCCTCACTTTTGGGCGCGCTTACCTGTTCGCTGAAGGATTCGTTTGCCGCGGAATCTTCGTTGCCGAGGGCTCCGGGAATTAACCTGGTGACGGCGTCCAGCACCAGCGCCGCGGCCAGTTCTCCGCCCGAAAGCACGAAATCGCCGATGGATATCTCGTCGGTTGCCAGATGCTGGGCCACGCGTTCGTCGACGCCCTCATACCGGCCGCAAAGGAGTATCACACGCTGCAGCTTTGCGAATCGACGCGCCGTTTCCTGCCGGAAAAGTTTGCCGGAGGCGGAAAGCAGAACGACGGCTGTGCCTACGGGCGCAAGAGCGCCTTCGCCCCCGATCAGCGATTCGACTGCCGCAAAGATCGGCTCCGGCTTCATCACCATGCCTTCGCCGCCGCCGAACGGCCGGTCGTCGACTGTCCGATGGCGGTCGTGCGTGAAGTCGCGCAGATCGTGGATGTGCGTTTCGATGAGCCGCGACTCGCGAGCGCGGCGCACGATGCCGTAATCGAGCGGGCCGTTAAAGAATTCGGGGAAAATGGTGATTAGATCGAAACGCATCGCACGATAGTAGCGCAAACGGCTCGCCATTCTACCCCGCCAATCGGGAGATTGGCGTTCCCAGGGGGCCTGACGAAAACCATCACTCGCGATTCAGTTCGCGCAGTCCTTCGGGAAGCACCACTTCGATGCGCCGGGCGCTGGTATCGATCAGAACGCAGATATCCTGCGCCAGGGGCACCAGCAATTCGCCCTGGGCAGAATCAATCACAAGTATGGGCGTGCCGCCGATCCCCTCGCCCGTGAATTGCAGATCCGACACGCGTCCGATCACGCCGCCCTGCTTCTCGCAAACCTCGCAACCGATCAGGTCCGTCACGTAGTAGCTGCCCGAGGAGAGCTGCATGCGGTCCGCGAACGGAATCTGCACCTCGAGCCCGACGAGCTTTTCCGCGTCCGAGATGGAGTCGGAGCCTTCGAAGTGAAAGATCGCCTGGCCGCCGCGGCTATGGCTGAGCCAGCAGCCCCGCACTCCCACTGGCCTTGGTTCGGCGCGACCATCCCACAACTCTGCCTTTGAGAGGGTTTTCAAGCGTTCGGGAAAATCGGTGAGTATCTCCGCGGCGATTTCTCCACGCCTTCCATGCGGACGCAGGATGCGCGCCACAGTTATATTCGCGGGCTTTTGCGTGGCCACTCTATTCGAGGATTTCGAGCGTAAAGCGCTTTCGCAACTTCATTCCCGCCGCGCCCAGCAGCGTGCGGATCGATTTCGCGGTGCGTCCCTGGCGCCCGATCACCTTGCCCAGGTCATCCGGGGCTACCTTCAATTCCAAAACGGTTACCTGCTCCCCATCGACGGCGTTCACCTGCACTTGTTCAGGATGATCAACGAGAGCCCTGGCTATCTGTTCCACGAGTTCTTTCATGGCGTGTCCCCCACAGCTTGAACGTGCCCAGCGGAGATTCGCTCGAGCGTGTACAAGAGATATGAATAAAACCTACAATGGTAGGACGCCGAAAGAGAGGTTAGGGTTGCGCCGGGACTGCTGTGGCAACTTTTGGTTTGCGAAGCAAGCTGCGAACCGTGTCGCTCGGCTGAGCGCCTTTGCTCAGCCAGTACTGCACCCGCTCGTTTTTGAAATCCACCAGCGCCGGCTTTTTCTGAGGGTCGTACGTGCCGACGATCTCGACAAAACGGCCGTTGCGCGGACGCGTCTTCTCCGTCACCACCACGCGATAGAATGGATGCTTCTTCTTGCCAAACCGCGCCAGCCGAATCATTAACACTTGGAAAATCCTCCTGAGTCGAATCTTGCCATTATAGCGAACCCCGCCCCATTCACCAATCGCTATCTCAAGGGAGAGAAAGTTACCGCAGCAGCCAAAGCGGGAGGGCCGCTTCGGCGCAGCGTTCGATCATTTGCTGGTCGGTGGCGGAAAAGGCGTTGAGCTGGTCGCTTTCCACGTCTACGGTTCCGATTACGTGGCCGCCGGCGGGAGATAGCACCGGAACTACGATCTCTGAAAGGGTGCTGCCGAAAGCAGTCAAGTAGCGCGAATCGGTTCGGACGTCACCAACAATCACCGCCCGCCTGTCCCGGACCACCGCAGCGGTCAACCCCTGGCTTACCGGGAAGCTTGGATGCTCGGGAGCCGCCGCTCCGCTCCACGCAATCACCGAAACCGTTTCCGCGCCTACGTCGTAAACGCCCACCCAGCGGTATCCGGCCAGCTTCTGGATCAGCTCCGCAAGCCGCTTGGCTTTCTCCGCGCGGCCGCTCCCGCCCATGGCGATCGAGCGGATCTGGTTCAGCGTGTTATCGACGATGATCGGCACGAGGTGACCTACTTGAGCCCGGCAAACTTGCCGATGCCGCGCATCTTCATTTTCGCCATGCTGCCATACTGTTTCATCATGCGGCGCATGTCGGCATACTGCTTGAGCACCTGGTTCACTTCCTGCACGGACGTGCCGCTGCCGCGGGCGATGCGCTTGCGGCGCTTGCCGTCGATCAGGTTCGCGTCGGAGCGCTCCGAGGCGGTCATCGAATTGATGATGGCCTCGATGGATTTCAGCTGCTTCTCGTCCACGTGCGCGTCTTTGGGAATCTTGGCGAACGGCCCGACCTTCGGCAGCATACCCATGAGCTGCTCGATCGAGCCCATCTTGCGGATCTGCTGCAGCTGATCGCGGAAATCGTGCAGCGTGAAGTCGTCTTCGCGCATTTTGCGCTCGAGCTCGCGCGCCTTCTTGAGGTCGATGGTCTTCTCGGCCTTTTCGATCAGGCCCAGCACGTCGCCCATGCCCAGAATGCGCGACACGATGCGGTCCGGCAGAAAAGGCTCGAGCGCATCGTACTTTTCGCCCACGCCCACGAATTTCACCGGGGCGCCGGTCACCTTGCGGATCGAGAGCGCCGCGCCGCCGCGTGCGTCGCCATCGAGCTTCGTGAGGATCACGCCCGTGATTCCCAGGCGCTTGTGGAATTCTCCGGCCGAGCGGACCGCATCCTGCCCGATCATGGCGTCCGCCACGAACAGGATCTCCGAAGGGTTCAGTTCGCGCTTGAGCTGCGAAAGCTCGTTCATCAGGTCGTCGTCGATGTGCAGCCGGCCCGCCGTGTCCACCAGGATCACGTCGCAGGCGGCAAGCTTTGCTTCGCGCGTGGCGCCGCGCACGATCTCCAGCGGCTTGTCGGTACCCGCGCCGGGCCAGATCGGCGTTCCCGTAGCCTTCGCCACCTGAGCGAGCTGTTCGCGAGCCGCGGGACGGTACACGTCGGTCGAAACCACAATAGGACGGTGGCCGTGTTCGCCCAGCCATTTGCCGAGCTTGCCGGTGGAGGTCGTCTTGCCCGAGCCTTGCAGCCCGCAAATAAGCCACACCGACGGCGGACGCGACGCGAATTGCGGCCGCGCCTCGCGGCCGAGCAGGTCCCCCAGCTCGTCGCGCACAATTTTCACCACCTGTTGATCCGGCGAAAGCTGCAGCAGCACTTCCGACCCGAGCGCTTTTTCGCGCACGTGGGCAATGAATTCGTCCGCCACGCCCAGGTTCACGTCCGCATCAAGCAGCGACTCGCGAATCTCGGCAAGCGCCGCGTCCAAATGCTCCTCGGTCAGCTTTCCCTGTCCGCGGAGGTTCTTGAAGGCTCGTTGCAGCTTGTCTGTGAGTGTTTCAAACATGAACTGGTCCCGTAGGGCGCGGCTTGCTGCATGCGCGCAATCCCTGATTCTAGGCGAGGGTGGCAACCCGGTCAAACATGCTCGGCGGGATTGCTTTCCAGAAAAAAAGGCTGCCGTTTCGGAGCGGCAGCCTCAAGTACTTCACAAAGTATCTCTGGTTAGCTTTTTGTTCAGCTGATGTTCAGCCGATTTCTTCAAGCGCGACGAGCGTTACTACTTGCCCTTCGCTGCTTTTTTGGCTGGCTTCTTGGCTTTCTTGGCCATGGTTTTCTCCGTTTTCAGGATTTGCCCGTAGGCATGGCTTACCTTATACGTAAACTGAGCGGACAAGTCCATCGATAACTGAGAGAAAGAACACTTTGCGCGAAGAAAATTTGCGCCGCGGTCTTTGCTGCGCGGGCGTGCCACGGCGAAATTCACGCGCTGCCGATCACAATTCCAACCGCGAACACCAGCACTCCGCCCACCACCACCTGAAAGGCAGACGAAAGCAGCGGCGTATCCATGTATTGATGCCGCACCCAGCTGATGATCGCGAGCTCGATCGCCACCACGATCACCGCGGCGGCGAACGCGACATGGAAATTCTGGATCAGGAACGGGAGCGTGTGACCGAGCCCGCCGGCAGCCGTCATCAGGCCGGTCACCAGCCCGCGCGTGATCGGACGTCCCCGACCCGTAAGCGAACCGTCGTCGGAAAGCGCCTCGGCAAAAGCCATCGAGATGCCGGCGCCCAGCGACGCCGCAATTCCGACGAGAAATGCATCCCGCGTCTTATGCGTCGCGAAGGCTGCAGCGAATATGGGCGCCAGGGTCGAAACGGAACCGTCCATCAGCCCGGCCAGCCCCGGCTGAATGATCTGCAGCATGAACATTCGCTTCCCGGCCTTCTCTTCGTCGGTGCGGGCGCCTTGATCGAGATGCTTTTCTTCCAGCGACGCCGCAAATTCCGAATGCTGCCGCTCGACTTCCGCCAGATCCCCGAGCAGTTTTCGCGTGGCGGCATCCGACACCTGCTTAACGGCCCGCTCGTAGAAGCGCCGCGTCTCCAACTCCATCTCCTCCACTTGCCTGCGGACGGTCTTGATCCCCAGCGGCCGCACCAGCCACACCGGGCGGCGCTCGATGAAGCCCTTCACGTCCTGCCGGCGGATCAGCGGGATGTGCTCGCCGAACCGTTTGCGGTGCATATCGATCAGGGACTGGCGATGCCGCGATTCCTCGGCCTGCATCTCCTCAAACACCTTGGCCGTGGCCGGGTAGGTTTCCCGAAGCGCTTCGGCGAATTCCCCGTAGACGCGGCTGTCTTCTTCCTCCAGTTGGATTCCGAGTGCGAGGATTTGCCGCTCCGTGAGCTCTTTGAACTTCTTCGCCATAGTCAGTCCCCCAAAATAAAAGGGTTATTATATCCTCCCGTTCCCATGGGAACGTTGGAACGTTCCGAGCACAAATGAAACCTCCCGTAAAATCGAAGTCGCCTGAGCCAAAGTCTCCAGGTGGTGCATCCATTCTGTGTGGTGCGTGTGATCGCGTTGATTACCAATCGTGCCGACTCTCCGACTTTAAAAAGGAGCGCCCCTGAGATGAAGGCTTGCATACTCCGCTCCCCGGCACCTGTGACGACGAACCCCCTTGTTTTTACCGACGTGGTCAACCCCACTCCCGGGCGCGGCGAAGTGCTCGTGCGCGTTCATGCGTGCGGGGTCTGCCGGACCGATTTGCACGTGGTCGAAGGCGAGCTGCCGCCGCGAAAATCGCCGGTGATTCCGGGGCACCAGGTCGTCGGCGTCGTCGAGAAGCTCGGCGAGGGAGCGCATCGGTTCCCCATCGGCTCGCGCGTAGGAATTCCCTGGCTCCATAGCACCGATCAAACCTGCGAGTACTGCGTCGCCGGAAGAGAAAACTTGTGCGATAGCCCCACGTTTACCGGTTACTCGGTGGACGGAGGCTATGCCGAATACGCGGTAGCACCCGAGGCGTTCGTCTACGCCATTCCGGAATCGTTTCATGACCATCAGGCTGCGCCTCTTCTGTGCGCGGGAATCATCGGGTTTCGCTCCTTGCGGCTCACGGGCCTCCAGCGCGGTGGGCGACTGGCCTTCTATGGCTTCGGCGCGGCCGCGCATTTGGCCATCCAGGTGGCCCGCCACTGGGATATCGAGGTGTACGCGTGCACGCGCGGCGCGAAACACCAGCAGCTCGCTTTGCAGCTCGGGGCCGTATGGGCCGGCGAAGCCGCCGAGGATCCCCCTGAGAAACTGGATGCCGCCATCGTCTTCGCCCCTGCCGGAGAACTCGTTCCCCCGGCCCTGAAAGCCCTCAAGAAGGGTGGCGTGCTGGTGCTCGGTGGGATTCACATGAGTCCCATTCCATCCTTCGATTACGATTTGCTGTACCAGGAGCGCATGATTCGAAGCGTCGCCAACAACACGCGTCAGGACGGCGAGGACTTCCTGCGCATCGCGGCGGAAATTCCGGTTCGCACCCAGGTGACCGTTTTTCCACTTCGCGACGCGAATCGCGCGCTCAACGATCTGAAGAGCGATCGAATCAACGGGGCCGCGGTCATCGACTGCCTGGTGTGAGTCACGGCAGCCGCGTAGAGTGATCTGGTAGGGTGAAGCGCTTCTGCAAAGCTCTTTGGATATGTACTTTCGCGTCCTCCGAGACGAATTGTCGCGTGCGGCGACCCGGCGGAGCGCATCAAAGAATAATAGACCGTCATCCACGCGACATTAAAAAGGAGCC
>JBEKTG010000148.1:0-7871 GCA_049516275.1 Candidatus Acidiferrales bacterium | reverse complement strand
GGCAATGAGCCGGTTGCTCGCGCGAGGCGAGCACACCACAAACAACCCGCAGCACGAGCAGTTCACCGAAACGATCTACGGCGTCATTTGTTCCACCTGCCGCAACTACGTTCTCATCGACAGGACGAATTGCCCCTCCACCTGCCGCGAGCACGAATCCTGCCGCCAAGCCTACAGTTAGCCCGCAGAAAGTTCATCTCGCGCATCTGGGATGAATGAAGCGAGAATGCCCGCGTGTTCGACGGGCAAGTCAGGCAGGCAAGTTAAACGTGCAGTTGGGCGCCGACCCGCAGCGAGCCAATCGGCAGCAAGCAGCTGGATCGCTTACGCCAGGGTGGTCGCAACTTCTCGGAGAAGGCTCGCGAGTTTTACAGCGTCTGCCACGGGAGGCTGGCACGTCGTCTCGACGCAGACCAGCGCTTGTGGCGCGTGCGCATCCAGATGCGGCAGCGTTTCGCGAAGCGCATGCGGCAGATGATGCGACGCGATCTGTTCCGGCGTGGCTCGCAGCAGCGCCTTGCCGAATCGATAGGTTTCGCTCGCGGCTTTCTCAAGCGCCGCCGCCCGGGGATCGCCCGGATCGCCCGTAACCACCACCTGAAGCGGGTGACGCGCATGAAGCAGCGCGGCCAGCCCGTAAGTCGCGGCGAAAAGTCCGTACTTCGGAGCGAGCGCGGCGAATGCCTCGAGCGTCTTCTCCGCCCAATCGCGATAGAGTTTCTCACCAGTGAAAGCGTGCAAGCGATCGAGAACGATTGCCGCCACGGAATTTCCCGCCGGCGTAGGCGAATCCTGCAGCGGCTTGCGGCGAACCTCCAGGCCGCCCATCGGCGCGGCGTCCTTGGCGCGATCGAAGAACCCGCCTCCTTCCGGATCCCCGAAGCGCTCCACCGCGATCCTCATCGCCTGCTCGGCGATTTCGAAGTAACGCCGTTCGAGCGTTATTTCCCACGCGTCGAGCAGGGCGGCAATGGCGAACACCTGATCGTCCAGCGATCCTTCCAGGCGCGGCCCTCCCACGCGATGGAGGAATCCTTTCGTGTCATCCCAGGCTTCGGCGAGGATGCGGTCGAGCGTCTTGAGCGCGAATTCGCGGCAGTCCGTGCGGTCCAGCACCCGAGCCGCGTCCAGATACGCCGAGACGAACATCGCGTTCCATCCGGTGTAGAGAGTCTGGTCGATCGTTGGAACAGGGTGGCGTTCCCGGCGCGCGGCCAGCAGCTTGCCCTTGGCTCGTGCGACCAGCAGGCGCGTGCTCGGCTCGTCCACCTTGAGCTGTTTGGCGAGCTCTTCCATCGAGGCCGCAACCCACAGGACGTTTCTCTCCGGGTCGTGATGCATTTCGCCGCGCGCCCCGATGTCGTAATAAAGTTCCACCGCACGCGCTTCTTCCGCCGAGAGTACGGCGCGAGCCTCGCTTTGCGTCCACGTAAAATAGTCGCCGTCATCGTCAAGGGTCTGATCCGCATCCTGGCTCGCGTAAAATCCGCCCCGCTGCTGGTCGGATAGCACTTCGCCCACCCACGCGATGATTCCCTCCGCGGTTTCGCGAAACAGCGGATTGCGCGTCACCTGATAGCCGTGGAGAAAATTCCTCAGCAGTTCGGAGTTGTCGTAAGTCATTTTCTCGAAGTGCGGCACGCACCAGCGCTCGTCGACCGAGTAGCGATGGAAGCCCCCGCCCACCTGGTCGTACACGCCTCCCAGCGCCATGCCTTCGAGAGTGCGCTGCGCCACATGAAGCAGTTGCGCATTCCGCGTTGCCTGGTAGCGTTCGAGCAGCAGATCGACGGTGCTCGAATGCGGAAACTTCGGCGCGTGCCCGAAGCCGCCATGCGTTTCGTCGAACTGGCTCAGCGCCGACTCCACGATCGCATCCACCACGGCCGGGTCGAAATCGCCGCGCGCCCCTTGAAAGATTTCCGCTTTCGCCACGGCCTCTTCGAGCGTCACCGCGGACTTATCCACTTCCGCGCGCCGCGTCTTGAAAGCCTCGGCCACCGCCAGAAGAATGCGCTTGAACCCGGGACGCCCCATGGCGTCCTCGGGAGGAAAATACGTGCCGCCATAGAACGGTTTGCCGTCGGGCGTGAGGAACGCGGTAAGCGGCCACCCACCCTGGCCGGAAATAGCGCTGATCGCCGATTGGTAGCGCGCGTCGACGTCCGGACGTTCGTCGCGATCCACTTTCACCGGGACGAACAGTTCGTTGATCATTTCGGCGATCTTCGGATTCTCATAGCTTTCGCGGTCAATCACATGGCACCAGTGGCACCACACCGCCCCGATATCCAGAAGCAGCGGCTTGTCCTCGGTGCGAGCCTTGCGAAAGGCTTCCTCGCCCCATTCGTACCAGTCGATCGGCTGATGCGCGGCGGAGCGCAAATAGGGGCTCGCGGAATCCTTCAAGCGATTTTCGGTGGATTGGGTCACAGGTCGGCTCTTTCCAATTTTTCCTGGGGAATTTAAGCAGCGGTCTCGTTTCGGGTTGTCCCTGCCGCCGGATAAGGCTACTGAATCGGATTCTTGTAATCGGCGTCGCGCGGGTCGATGGGCTTGCGTCCCGAAAATCCCTCATCCTGCCGGTGGTAGAAGCGGATGCGGTCTTCGCCCAGCCGCCAACAGAGATACACATCCTCGTCGTTCAGTCGCGACGGGAAATCCAGCAGCCCGATGTCGAGGTCCTTCACGATGCAGCCGGTCGAATGAATGCGCTCGATCGAGGATTGCAGCGACTCTTCCAGCCGGTTGCGTTCCAGCCGCACCCGCGCCATTTTCTCGTAGTTCACGAGCAGCCCGCCGGATCGCTGGATGCGCTCGGCGAGCGCGCTCAGTTGATCGTCGAGTTCGCCCAGCTTGCGGCGCGTTTCCATCGCCTCGATGAGCATCGGCTCGATCTGCATGCGCACGCGTTCGGCTTCCGTCAGGGAGAAAAACTTGGATTCTTCGTCTGCCATGTTGCTGCTCTCCAGAAGCGCATCCGGACGCGAGGCATTACCAAGCGACTTGCTTGACCGCCGGCCTGCCCGTCCATCTTACCGAAGCGGGGGGCTAACCGCCTATATATACCATCGAACGCGAGGGAGGCACGAAGCCGGGCTCATTGATGCGATGCCCCTTCTCCTTGTGTTCGACGATGCGCAGAATCTCATCGCCGATTTCGCGGTCGGTGGCGCCGCCGCGCAGGAGGTATCTCAGGTCGTGGTCGTCCTTGCTGAAGAGGCAGGTGCGAAGTTTCCCGTCGGCCGTGAGGCGGATGCGCGAGCAGTGGCCGCAGAAGGGCTGGGAAACGGGGGCGATCAGTCCGATTTCGCCGCGGCCGTCGGCGAAGCGGTATTTGCGCGCGGTTTCGCTGCGCTCGTGAACGACCGGCACCAGCGGCCAGCGCGCCGAGATGCGCTGATGAATCTCTGCGGCGGTCACCACCATGTCGCGCGTCCACGCATGGTCTGCGTCGAGCGGCATGAACTCGATGAAGCGCATGATCAGGTCGCGGTCGCGCGCGAATTCGGCGAACGCTTCCACTTCGTCGTCGTTGATGCCGCGAACCAGGACCGCGTTCACCTTTACCGGACGCAGGCGCGAGGCTTGTGCCGCGTCGATTCCCGCAATCACGTCGTCGAACGTCTTGGTGCGCGTGACGCGCTCGAACCGCTCGCGGATCAGCGAATCGAGGCTGATGTTGATGCGGTTGATGCCCGCGGCCACCAGGCTGTCGATGCGCGGGGCCAGCATGTAGCCGTTGGTCGTCATGGAGAGGTCCTGCACGCCCAGCGCTTTCAGGCGCGCGATGAAGTCTTCCACGCCCGGCCGCACCAGCGGCTCGCCCCCCGTCACGCGCACTTTGCGAATACCCATTCCCACCAGAATGCGCACAAGCCGCTCGTACTCGTCCCATTCGAGCAGATTGTTCGCCGGCATGTGCTTTTCCGGGTCAGCCGAGCGGCAATACACACACCGGAAGTTGCAGCGGTCGGTAACCGACACGCGAAGGTCGGTGATCTGGCGGCCGAATTTGTCGGTCAGCGGCATCTAACGCCTCGATTCCGCGGCACGCGCGGAGAATTCAGCATTTCGGGTCATCAAGCTCCCCCTAAAATACAAAAGCCCAAATCCACGTTTGGGATTTGGGCAACACAGCATGGTCCCCGAGCCACAGGACCATCCCCCTTTCCAAACGGGAGGCGCGGGCGTTTCCACCCGGACCCTCATCCCCAACAGTGCCTGGGGCATCGCCTCGCAAGCCGTGAGATGTCTCTCTCGTAGGCCGGCAAGGTCGGAGAACTGCCTGCATTCTACCCCTCCGCAACGCCCATGGCAAAGAAGAAGGTTTTACGTTAGCGGGTCAGCTTCCGGTTGAGCTGGCAGCGGTAACCAGGAGCTTCCCCTCCTGCCTGCCGGATCTCGTTCGAATTTATTCGGTCAACGGGAGCACCGCGAAAGGCAAGAGGGTGAAGTCAAATACAGTACTGATAGTACGTATGTTCGCGATTGACGCGCTGAACGAAAGCAACTACAGTCACTCACCCCGCATTTCAATCCTATCCTATGCTATTGGGAGGACTATCCGGTGTGCGGAATCGCTGGATTTTGGCAGGCAAGACGTGGAACCGAACATCCAGTGGATCTCGTGAACCGGATGGGACGAACTCTTGCCCACCGTGGTCCAGATGATTTCGGCACTTTTCATGACTGCACCTCGGGAATAAGCCTAGCTTTCTGCCGTCTCTCAATCCAGGATCTTTCCACCGCCGGGCATCAGCCGATGTATTCGGCCTCTGGGCGCTACGTCGTCGTGTTCAATGGAGAGATTTACAATTTCCAGGAGATCCGAGCGGAACTTGGCGGATCTCACTGGGAAGGTCATTCGGACACAGAAGTTATGTTGGGAGCGATTGACCGCTGGGGACTGGATTCGTCTGTGCGGCGATTCGTCGGCATGTTTGCATTTGCCCTTTGGGATCGCAAGGACGCAAATCTGTCCCTGGTCCGGGACCGCCTGGGAATAAAACCTCTATATTACGGGCGCGTGGGAAATGATTTTGTATTTGCTTCCGAATTGAAGGCAGTTCGGCAGCATCCTGAGTTTGACGGAAGAATCGATCGCGCTGCGCTTGCTCTTTATATGCGGCACAACTATGTTCCAACTCCTCACTGCATCTATGAAGGCCTGCGGAAATTGGAGCCTGGCCATATTCTAACCATGCACTCCGCTGGAGCAACCCCGAAAATGGAGGTTTATTGGTCCGCAAAGGACATCGTTGAGTCCTCGGATTCTATCTGTCAAATAAAGGAAAATGACGCTATCGAGCAGCTTGACAAGTTGCTGCAGTCATCCGTTCGCGGACACATGGTTTCAGATGCTCCTTTAGGAATGTTTCTTTCGGGCGGAATCGACTCAAGTATCGTACTTGCAATGATGCAAGCTCAAAGCGACCGCCCCGTCAAGACCTTCACAATCGGCTTTCACGAGGACGGTTATAACGAGGCAACACGAGCCAAGGAAGTCGCCCGCTATTTGAAAACGGAACATACCGAACTATATTTGACACCTGGTCACGCTTTAGAAATCATTCCATCATTACCTCTTATGTACGATGAGCCGTTTTCTGATTCTTCCCAAATCCCTCAGTATCTGGTTTCAAAACTTGCTCGAACAGCTGTGACGGTAAGCCTCTCGGGCGATGGCGGAGACGAGCTATTTGGAGGGTACAACCGTTATCTTTTTATCCCCCACATTTGGAAATGCATCCGTCGGCTCCCTACGAGCGTTCGCGCCGCTGTTGCGGCCTCGTTGCGAGCGATTCCCCCCGGCAAAATCGATTCAATCTCTCGGCTGCTTCAGCCCATTGTCCCCAAGATGCTGCGACTCGGTGCCACAGGAGACAGAGCGCAAAAGCTTGCTGATATCCTTACCGCGGAGAGTGCCGAGGCGCTTTTTTTGCAGGTTCTTTCTCATTGGGAGAACCCGACTGAGGTCGTTCTGAATTCGCATGAACCCGGCGGTATCCGCCAATCAATCATGGAATCGGAACGTTCAAATTTAGAAGAAGTTATGATGCTGACCGATTTAATTAATTATTTACCCGATGATGTTCTCACAAAAGTGGACCGGGCAAGCATGGCCGTCAGCTTGGAAGTCCGCGTTCCTTTCCTGGATCACCGGGTAGTTGAGTTCTCTTTGAAATTGCCCTTGCACTTCAAGATCCGTGGAAGAAGCAGTAAGTGGATCTTGCGCGAAGTATTACATAAATATGTACCAACAGAGATCGTTCGCCGGCCCAAAATGGGTTTTGGCGTCCCAATCGACCGGTGGCTCAGGGGGCCGCTGAAAGACTGGGCGGAAGATCTCTTGTCTGTAAAGAGTCTCGCGCAGCACGGTCTACTCAACGTGGACTTGGTTCGCAGGAAATGGCGGGAGCACCTTGCCCATGTTCGGAACTGGCAGTACTTACTTTGGGATGTATTGGTATTCCAATTTTGGTTCCGCGAAACGAATTACTCGTCCGCGAATGAGACTCTAAATCAAGCGTGCGCTGCCCTGACTTCACGGGGTATAAGTCCTTCGCACAGCCTTCTGTAGAGGATCACGTAATTGTGCGCATAGCTTTGCTACTCAGTCTCGGTGTCTCTTGGTCCCGGGAGGCTGCTTGGAGACTTAGTGAATTGGGCCACGAAGTTCACGCGATCGACTTCGAATGTGAGGTGAAGGGCACTTATTTGGCATGCCGCGAGGATCTCCGCACCCGCGCGATCGCGAAGCTTCGCCCGGCTTTGGCTGGAATCCACATCATTCCCGGGAAGGATATTTCACCATTCCGATACCTCCGCTATGCACCCAGGCTGCGCAGAATTTGTAACAATCTTCGGCCCGATGTGCTCTTTAGCCTATGGGGAGGGGGGTTTTCTTTAATTTCACTGGCAAGCGGAATTCGACCTTACGCTGTGTTTCTTACTGGTGACGATGTTGTCAGCCTTTCCGGCCTTCGGAAGTTGATAAGTCAGCGCGCTTTGAATCAAGCTGCAGTGGTGTTTGCAAATGGAAAATTTCTGGGAGACTTGTCTAGGACCTTTGCGCCCCGGGCACGAATTCATCCGATCTGCCTAGGGGTTGACCCGGCTAAGTTTGTCCCCCTGCCGGCAGCGTCATCACCGGTGGTTATTATTTGCACTCGGGGATTTGCACCGATTTACAACAACAGCTACCTCATCAGGGCGTTAGCACTGCTGCCGAATTCGTTGCCTGATTTCCGGGTTGTCTTTCCGTCGGCCGGTGACTTATTGTCGGAGACGCAAGAATTGGCGGACAAAATCCTTTCCCCGGAACTGAGACGGAGAGTCCGTTTTTTGAATGGCGTTACCGATGAAGATCTCCTTCGTAACTTGCAATCTGCCCATATCTATACTTCCGTATCGCGATCGGATGGAACCTCAATTTCTCTGCTAGAGGCCCTCTCTTGTGGGCTGTTTCCCGTACTGTCGGACATCCCCGCCAATAGAGAATGGATTGATCGCAAAGTCGGGAACGGAATGCTAGTGCCTCTCGATAAGCCCGAGGAATACGCACGGCAGCTCAAAGAAGCCATTCTTGCCCCGGCTCACCGCACCGCAGTTTCACCCTTCAACCGGAGACTCATTCTGGAGCGTGCCGATAGTCGCAAGACGATGGCTAGCGTCGCCTCCTTATTGGGAAACACAATTCGTTCGCGCTAACGCGGACAGCGGTCTGAGGCACAGTCACCCGACGGGTCTGCTGTGGCTGCTATTCCTGAAAATCGCTGAAATCCGAGCAAAATGTGCACGCTTTCGTGAAAAGTATTCTCGAAGTCCGGCCGCACTTTCTTCAGGTGGGGTTCTCGCCCGTCAACGCC
>JBEKTG010000147.1:0-7874 GCA_049516275.1 Candidatus Acidiferrales bacterium | reverse complement strand
GGCGCCAGTCGTCCCGGAAGCAAGCGGGCTGCACAGATAAACAATCATGTTGGCCACTTCGTCGACGGTCTCGAATCTCTTCAACAGCGACGTGGGGCGAATCGTTTTGAAGAAATCGTTTTCGAAGGCGGCAGTGTCGGCGCCCGGCTTCGCTCCCATCTTCTGGATGAATGTTTCCACGCCCTCGGAACGGGTAGGTCCCGGGAGCACGCTATTCACAGTGATGTTCGTTCCGGCGACGGTTTCGGCGAGGCCGCGGGCGATGGTGACTTGCGCGGTTTTAGTCATGCCATAGTGAATCATTTCCGCCGGAATCTGGACCGCGGATTCGCTCGACACAAAAATAATCCGTCCCCAGTTTTTCTCGCGCATGCCCGAAAGGTAGTGGCGCGAGAGCCGAACGCCGCTCATCACGTTAGCCTCGAAAAAGCGCAGCCAATCTTCATCCGGGATTTGTTCAAAGGGCTTGGGCTCGAAAATGCCCATGTTGTTGACGAGGATATCCACTCGATCCAATTCCTGAATCAGCCTGGCGCAGCCCGCCGCGTTCGAAACGTCGGCGGCAATGCCCGACACTTCCGCCTGCGGGTGCAGTTTGCGGATTTCGTGAATGGCTGCGTCGACTCGCTGCTGGCCGCGCCCGTTCACGATTACCGTCGCACCTTCCGCCGCGAGCCCTTGCGCGGTAGCAAAACCTATTCCGGCCGTCGAGCCGGTCACCAGCGCTTTCTTGCCCTTCAGTTGCAAGTCCATGATCGCTCCTTCGAACTGCGTCTCCGCCCCTTCTCCAAAATAGCATGTCGCAGAATTCACGGCGTCATCGCAGTTGACATCGTGCTATGTTTCTCTCGGAGGCTGCAAATATGTTTGAGGAAGCCTCGGAACGCAGGCAGCGCGAGCGCGCGATGCGCGAGGCTGGGCGGTTGCCCCCCGGGCAATCGCTCACGCTGAAGTGGCCCGTTCTGCACGCCGGCACGGTTCCGCGATTCGATCCTCAAAGGTGGGACTTCCGCATCGCCGGACTCGTCGAGAAACCCGTGCGCCTAACCTGGCAGGAATTCTCACGGCTGCCGATGATTCAAGTCACCGCCGATATGCACTGCGTCACTCGCTGGAGCCGGTTCGACGTTCGCTGGGAAGGCGTCGCGTTCACGGAAGTCGCCAAGCTTGCGAATCCCAAATCGGAAGCCAAATACGTGATGGTGGAAGCCGAGCAGGGCTATACATCGAACGTTCCGCTTGCCGATCTGATGCGCCCCACCACTCTGTTTGCGCTGAAACACAATGGCGAGCCGCTGCCGGCCGATCACGGTTATCCGGTGCGCCTCGTGGTGCCGCATTTATACGCGTGGAAAAGCGTCAAGTGGGTGCGCGGGCTGGAATTCATGAAGGAAGACGCCCCGGGGTTCTGGGAGCGCAACGGCTACGGCATGTACGGCGATCCGTTTCGCGAACAGCGATATTCCGTATGATGGCCCGAAGGGCGCATGGTTGCGCGGCTCGCCGCGGTGCTGTAGCGGCTCGTCAAGCGGACAGGGCGGCCATGGTTTCGGCGAGGATAAGCGCGCCGCGAGAAATATCTTCGGGTGAGGCGTATTCGTCGGCGCGATGGCTGTAGCCGTGCCGGCATGGGATGAACAGCATCACCGTGGGCGTAACGCGCGACATGAAAAGCGAGTCGTGATAGGCGCGGCTGATTATTTTGAGGAACGGAAAACCATGCACCTCGCAGGATTGGGAGAGCGCCTCCACCAATTCCGGCGCGCACGTGGCGGGCGCATCGGCGTTGAGCGGTTCAACGCTTACGCCAACCTCGCGCTTCCGGGAGATTTCGTCGCAAACGGCGGAGACCTCGCGGAGCACCGCGTCGCGGCGCGCGAGATCGGTATCGCGAATGTCTACACCCATGCCCACACGGCTGGGAACGCTGTTGATCGCTCCGGGGAAAACGTCGCAGATTCCGACCGTGGCGACCGTGTCCAGGCCGCCAGTGGTTTTAGCGGATCGCTCGACGGCCAGGATGAATTCCGCCGCTGCGCAAAGGGCATCGCGGCGATCCGGCATCAGCAAAGCGCCGGCGTGGCCGCCTGAACCTTCGATGGTGACGCGAAAGCTTGCCGGCGCAGCGATTTTCGTGACAATTCCCAGAGGCAGGCCTTCGCGTTCGAGCACAGGCCCCTGCTCGATGTGGAGTTCGAGAAACGCTTTGTAGTAGCCGTCCGGCAGTTTTACAGCATTCAGATCGCCGTGAATGCCGGCGCTACTGCGGAGGACATCGAGTGACTGCCCGTCCTTGGCGGTCAGTTTCCGGGCGGCCTCCGGCGAAAGGGTTCCCGAGAGCAATCGGCTGCCGAGGCAGCCAATCCCAAAGCGCGTAGGCTCTTCCGACGTGAACACCAGAAGCTCGATGGAATGTTTCGGGCGGAATCCGGCTTGCTGCAGCGAACGGATCGCTTCGAGGCCCCCAAGGACGCCCACCACGCCATCGTACTTTCCGGCATTGGGGATAGCGTCAATGTGGGAGCCGGTGCCTATGGCCGGGGCATCGGGATCGGAACCTTTCCAGCGCGCGAAAGTGTTTCCGATGGCATCCTGGCGGACGGAAAGCCCGGATGCCTCGCAGAGCGAAATCATCCACGCACGCGCCTTCATGTCGGCGGGGCCGAAGACCACCCGCGTTACCACCGGCGGTTCGGCCTCGGAGATAGCCGCAAGCGTCTCGATTTCCGAAGACACGCGAGCTTGATCGATGACAAGTTTCATGGCGCAGGGATTCCCGGTTATTTTGTTTTCGCCCACGCGGAGAGCTTTTTCTGGTACTCGCGAGCCTCGCGCAGGATTTGTTCTTCGTCGAGCGTGAGCATGTGGTGATTTTCCATCAGCAGCTTTCCGCCGACGATCACCGTTTTTACGTCCGAGCCTCTTAAAGCATAAACGAGTTGGGAGTAAACGTCATACATCGGAGTGGCGTGCGGGCCGCTGGTATCGACGAAGATCACGTCCGCTTTCTTGCCGGGTTCGAGCGAGCCGATCAGCTTGTCCATGTGGAGGGCGCGGGCGCCTCCCAGCGTGGCCATCTCGACCACCTGCACGGCGGGCAGGGCGCGCGGGTCCATCCGGGCGATTTTCTGCAATTTCGCGGCGGTGTCCATTTCCTCGAAGATGTCCTGGCTGTTGTTGCTGGCGGCGCCGTCGGTGGCGAGGCCGACCGCCTGGCCGGAAGCGAGGAAATCGACGACCGGCATCACTCCCGAGGCCAGCTTCATGTTGCTCGAGGGATTGTGGATGCAGCCGACGGAAAAATGCTTCAGCAGCGCCACGTCTGCGGCATCCACCCAGATGCAATGGGCCGCCACAACGTCCGGGCCCAGAAATCCGATCTTGCCCAGGTAGCTCACGGGCGAGAGGGCTTGTTTCTTGCGGCTTTGCTCGATTTCAAAAAGCGCCTCGGAGATGTGGATGAGGATCGGAACTTGATTGCGCCGCGCGAGAGCGGCGGAATCGAGAAGCGTTTTCTCCGAGCAGGTGTAAATCGCGTGAGGCGCCACCGCCGGGCTGATGAGCGGATCGCCTTTCCACTTCGTGACGTAATCCTGCGCGTAGGCGAGCGCCTCGGCGGGAGTTTTGTTGTCCGGGGCGGGGAAGTCCACGATGGTCTCGCCGAGGATGCCTCGCATGCCCGCTTCTCTTGTGACCCGGGCGACGACATCCTCGAAGTAATACATGTCGGCGTACGTGGTGATGCCGCCGCGCAGCATTTCGAGAACGCTCAAGCGCGTTCCGCAGGCCACAAATTCTTCGTTCACGTTGTGCGCTTCGGCGGGGAAGATGTGCTTCTGCAACCACTCGTCCAGCGCGAGATCGTCCGCGAGGCCGCGGAAGAGGCTCATGGCGGCGTGGGCGTGCCCGTTGATGAGGCCGGGCAGGATGAGGGCGCCGCGCGCGTCGAGGGTCTTTTGCGCTGCGTATTGCGCCGCGAGTTCGGAACGGGTGCCGACGGCCAGGATCGAATCGCCGCCAATGGCGACGGCGCCATCGTCGATCAAGCGATGGCTGGCATCCATGGTCACAACGGTCCCGCCGACAATCAGGAGATCCGCCAGAAGGCCCGCGTTTTGCCGGTCCGGATGCGAGGAGGACATGGGCGCCTTGATTCTTTCGCCTTTCGTGCTGTTTTAATTCTACAGGAGGGGCGGCAGCCGGACGGATTATTACCATACCGCTGTTTGCGCTCATGCAACCCGGTAAAGCGCCGGTTGGGATGTGCCGCGCTTTCTAGAAGCCATCCCATAAATGGAACTCGTCAGGGCACGGCTTTAGCCGTGCCAAACTCCCCGTGAACAAAGGGGTTTTAACCCCTGAGGCGAGCAAACCGAACGGTCGAAGCATTTATGAGATAGGTTTTAGTGACACACATACAAAAATGCGATGGTTTGGAGAGCGGAAGCGGGGGTAGACTCGCGGCTATTCCGGGACGTAAGAAGTATGACTGGTGATGAATGGAATGCCTGGGAAATTACCGATGAACGAACCAATGGCCGAACCGGTCGCTCAAAGGCTTGAACCCGCGACCGTCCGCGACAGCTCCCTTTACAACGAAGACCTTGCTCCGGTCCCGCGCGAGCGGCGTACCTGGGGCACCTACAACTACGCAGCGCTATGGATCGCCATGAGCGTGAATATTCCCACGTACATGCTGGCAAGCGCGATGATCGCGGGCGGGATGAATTGGAAGCAGGCCATCTTTACGGTATTCCTGGGCAACGTGCTGGTGCTGATTCCAATGCTGCTCAATGCCCACGCGGGCGCGGAGTACGGCATTCCGTTCCCGATTTTCGCGCGGTCCGCATTTGGCGTCCTGGGGGCTAACGTGCCGGCGATTCTGCGGGCGCTGGTGGCCTGCGGCTGGTTCGGCATCCAGGCGTGGATCGGCGGCGAGGCCATCTGCGCCATGGTGCTGGCGCTGATGCCGGTCTGGAAGGACGCCCACTGGATCGTCCCGGCATGCTTCCTGTTTTTCTGGCTGCTGAACGTCCTGGTGATCGAGCGCGGGATCACGACGATTCGTTTCCTGCAGGGCGTGACGGCCCCATTTCTGCTGCTGATCGGCATGGCGCTGCTGCTCTGGGCGCGCGGAAAGGCGGGCGGATTCGGGCCGATGCTTGCGACGCCGTCGAAATTTCAAAGCTTCGGCGAATTCTTCCGTTTCTTCGTGCCCTCGCTGACCGGCGTGGTGGGATTCTGGGCCACGGTCGCTCTGAACATTCCCGATTTCACGCGATACGCGCGCAGTCAGAAAGCCCAGATGGTGGGGCAGGCGCTCGGTCTGCCCACCACGATGACGTTCTATTCGTTTATCGGCATTGCGGTGACGTCGGCGACCGTCATCGTATTCGGCCAAGCCATCTGGGATCCCGTGGCAGTGCTCTCCCGGCTGGAGAGCCCGCTGGCTGTGGTGATCGCGATGGTGGCGCTTCTGCTGGCGACGCTCAACGTGAACGTGGCGGCAAACGTCGTGTCTCCCGCGAACGATTTCTCGAATCTGTGGCCGCGGCGCATCAGTTTTCGCATCGGCGGGCTGATTACCTGCCTGGTGGGCATCGCGATGCAGCCCTGGAAGCTGCTCGCGAATCACGCCAGCTACGTGTTCGGATGGCTGGTGGGATATTCGGGATTTCTCGGGCCGATCGCCGGCGTGCTGATCTGTGACTATTTCATTCTGCGGAAGAAGATTCTAGTCCCCGAAGATTTGTACCGCCGGAACGGCGCCTACGAATATTCCAACGGGGTGAACTGGAAGGCCATCGCGGCGCTGGCGATAGGCTGCGGCGTAGCGTTCGTAGGGCTAGTCTATGCGCCGCTGCGCGTGCTGTACGACTACGCGTGGTTCGTGGGATTCGGCGTAAGCTTCGTAGCGTATTCCCTGCTGATGACGGTGCGGCAGCCCGCAGCGCAGCCCGCCGATTAGACCTATTTTCGCGGAGGCTTTTCCTTGGTGCTGGAAACGAAGACAGATCCCTCGTCGCTTCGCTCTGTCGGGACGACAACGAAAGGAACAGGCGAACACCGTCGCGTCAATCGCCGCTGGGGGTGGGCGGCGCGCACGACGGATTTCTCTGCGTGCGCTCCTTCCAGCTCATGTGCGGCGCTCCAGTCTCGACGTGCTTCATGGTAATGCAATTCTCCACCGGGCACACCAGCGCGCAGAGATTACAGCCGACGCATTCCTCTTCGATGATCCGCGGGACGTGCACGCCCATGCCATTTGGATTCTTTTTGCCGTTCTTTTGTTCGCTTGACGAGCCGTTGTGCGGCGAGTTGTACGGGGCGATGGCCTGGTGCGCGCCGTCTTCGCAGGCAACGTAGCAGAGCTGGCACCCGATGCACAGTTCGGGATGAATCTCGGCGACGATCTTGTAGTTCAAATCGAGGTCGCCCCAGTCCTGCACGTTGGGCACGGCGCGCCCGCGAAAATCCTCAATCGACCGGAAGCCGTGCGCGTCCATGTACTGCGAGAGTCCGTCAATCATGTCCTCGACGATGCGGAAGCCATAGTGCATAGCGGCAGTGCAGACCTGCACGGTTGTAGCGCCGACCGCGATGTGCTCCGCCGCATCATTCCAGTAACCGATGCCGCCAATCCCGCTGATGGGGATCTTCACCGTTTTCGCAACGGAAGAAATCAGATGTAGCGCGATCGGCTTCACCGCCGGACCGCAATAGCCGCCGTGCGAGGATTTGCCGCCGACATTCGGGCGCGGCGTGAACGTTTCCAGATCGACGCCGATCAGCGAGTTGATCGTGTTGATCAGGCTGACGGCGTCCGCGCCCCCGCGTTCGGCGGCCGCGGCGATGCGCGTGACCTCCGTAACATTGGGCGTGAGCTTCACGATCACCGGAATTTTCGCCACTTCTTTCACCCACGACGTGATCATCTCCGTGTATTCCGGCACCTGGCCTACCGCGGAGCCCATGCCGCGCTCGCTCATTCCGTGGGGGCAGCCGAAATTGAGTTCCAGCGCGTCGGAGCCAGCCGCTTCGGCGCGGCGCACCATGTCGTGCCAGGTCTCGCGTTTCGATTCGACCATCAGCGATGCGATCACCAGGTTGTGCGGGTAGCGCTTCTTCACGTCATAGATTTCGCGGAAGTTCACGTCGATGGGCCGGTCGCTGATCAGCTCAATATTGTTGAAGCCCATCATTTTCACGTTGTGGAGATCGATGGCCCCGTAGCGCGAGCTGGTGTTGACGATAGGGTCGCCGATCGTTTTCCACACCACGCCGCCCCAGCCTGCGTCAAACGCGCGCATGGCCTGGCCCGCCGTGTTGGTGGGCGGCCCGGACGCAAGCCAGAACGGGTTGGGGCTGGTGATACCGGCGAAGGTGACTTTCAAGTCTGCCATAAGCGACCTCTCACTTTTTGCGCGGCGCGCCGAGCCAGGCGTCCACCCCGCGCGCAGCCGCCATTCCTTCGGCCACAGCATCCACGACTTCGCGCCCGCCGTTGGTGCAGTCGCCGCCCGCGAAATATTTCGGATTGCCGGTCTGATGCCGCTCGTCGATCTTCACCGTGCCGTTCTTCTCCAACTCGACGCCTTTGATAGCGCGCAACGAATCGGTCACCGGCTGCTGGCCGACCGCGCGCACAACCATGTCAACTTGCAGTATGAATTCCGTGCCAGCGATCGGCGCGGGAGTGCGGCGCCCCTTGGCGTCCGGCGCGCCCAGCTTCGTGCGAACGCATTCGAGGCCAGTGACTCCGCCATTTTCCCCGAGCACGCGGACCGGCTGCGTTTGCCAGAGGAACGAAACCGCATCCTGCTTGGCAAGTTGGTATTCGTAAGCGAAGGCAGGCATTTCCGGCTCTCCACGGC
>JBEKTG010000146.1:0-7893 GCA_049516275.1 Candidatus Acidiferrales bacterium | reverse complement strand
AAGATCGCCGAGCTTAGCGTTTCGCGGGAAAAGGCCGTGTCTTCGTCGACGCTTGCATCCGTGAGGCGCGTGCTGGCCGATTCGCTTACCGAAGGTCGGCTGGCTTACGCCGCGGCTGCCGGGGACTAGATTGAACCTAAACTTGGCCCGCGAGCCGCGGTGGTTTGCGTCGGCTCGCGGGTTTGAGTCTCTTCCGCCTTGCTGATATTTGCCTACTGTTTTCCGGTGTAGCTGACCCGCCAGATCGAGTTCGACCCGTCGTCGCTCACCAGTAGTGATCCGTCCTGAGCGACCGCAATCCCTACCGGACGTCCCCAGACTTGCCCGTTGGGTAGCACGAATCCCGTGAGGAAATCTTCGTATTCGCCGGTGGCTTTGCCGGTCTGATGACGGGGGATGCGGATCACTTCATAGCCCACGCGCACCGACTTGTTCCAGGAGCCGTGTTCGGAGGCGAAGATGTCGTCGTCGAACTGCTTGGGGAACTGCTTACCGTCGTAGAACGTGATTCCCAGGGAGGCATTGTGCGGCTGCAGGACCACGTCCGGGGTGATCACTTTGTCCTTCAATTCCGGGCGAGTGCCTATTAGCCGCGGGTCCTGATGGCCGCCCATGTACCACCAGGGCCATCCGTAGAAACCGCCCTCTTGGACGTGGGTGATGTAGTCGGGCACTAGATTGTCGCCCAGGGCGTCGCGCTCGTTGGTGGAGCACCAGAGTTCGCCGGTCTTGGGATCCATCGCGAGGCCGCCGCCGGAGTTGCGGATACCGTAGGCGTAGACCTTCAGATCGGAGCCGTCCGGATTCAGGGAGAGAATATCGGCGCGATTCTTTTCTGCCGGATGCGTGTCCGGGTCATCCACGTTGGAGGCTGAACCGACCGAAACGAACATGCGCTTTCCGTCGGGTGAGAACTGCACGCTGCGGGTCCAGTGTCCGCCGCCGGAGGGGAGATCGACGATATGCTCGGCGGGTCCGCGGGCTTTCAGGTCGCCGTTCTGGTAGGGAAACCGGATTACGGCGTCTGTGTCGCCTACATAGAGCCACTTCGGATCGTTCCCTGGAGGATAAAACGCCAGCCCGTACGGCCGCTTGAGGCCGCTTGCGTAGACTTCTACCTGCTGGGGCTTGGAATCGGACGTGATGCCGCGGAAGACCTTGATGTTTCCCGGCTCGCTCTCGGCGAGGAAGGAATCCCCGTTGGGGGCGCGGCGGATCGTGCGCGGATTCTTCAGGTCGGTTGCGTAGAGGTCCACCTTGAAGCCGGCAGGCGCCTTGGGGAACACATCCGCGGGCCGGGGGGCCAACTGGGCGCGATTGGTGGAAGACTGTGTGGCGAAAGGCGCTGGTAGATCGGCGACCGTAATTTTACGTGTGTTGCCCGGCTTCTCGTAACGGAAGTCGGTGAACGGCGGATTCGGGGGCGGGGCGGTGATGCCTCCGGGCGCGGCGTGCGCGCTTGCGGCGGGAGCGGCTGGGACGCTCGACCAGGCGGCGGTCTTGATCAGTGTGACCAGTTGCCAGCGCTGTTCGTCGGAGAGCTGCTTCCAGGAGGGCATGCCGTTGTTCAGGCTGCCGTTGGTGATGAACCAGAAGAGTTCGCCATCATTGGCGGTCTGCGCGGGGCCGCCCGCGAGCTGAGGGATATTGCCAGTTCCCTGGCCCGTTTGCCCGTGGCAGCCGGCGCAGTTTGCGGCGTAGGTCTTGCCGCCAGCCTCCGCTGCGGCTTGCTGGCCGGCGTAGGGGTTTTTCGAGGCGTCGGCCGAAGCGGGGGCGTCGTGGAAGCGGGAATTCTGCGCCTTGAGCGATGGGAACATGAGGAATGTTGAAAATCCCAAGACTGCTAGAAAAGTGACGGCGAGACGGGCGTTGTTCTTCAGGCTCTTCCCCAGTGTGACCATGATGGCAATCCTCCAGTACTCGATTTTCGCACGATTGTACCGGGAGCGGAGGCTGCTTCGCAAGTTTGTCGCGGAGGTGAGCCGTAGCTGACCGACTGCAGGGTTTCGCGAGGGCTACTTGCCTCGAATCAGAACTTCGCCCTGGGCTACGGAGAGATCGTTGAGGAACAGGCGATACCGGTAAGAGCCCGGATTCAGGCCGGGGCGCGCAGGTCCGCTCGCCAGGCGCATTCCGGCGGGGGCCTGCAAGACATTCGAGGAGAAAGGGCAACGCTGCGGATCGAATTCAATCTTGATGCTTCCCGCGTTCGAATACCATACGGCCTGCTCGCCGGCGTCGAGTACCACGATTTCCGGAATCACGCCCACCATGACCATTTTTTCCGACATTCGAAATTTCCTCGAGTGTAAGTTTCGCGAGATGCCAGCTCAGATGCTCAAGCCCGCGGCGTTCAAAAACGATAGCACAACCACTAAGATTCAGCCGGATTCTTCGCAGGCCTTTGCGCCGGAGGGTCGGACACGCGAATGCGGATGCCGCAAAAATCGGGCTGCTGATGTATACTGTGTTTTCAAATTGCCAGTCACTGTGAGCAGCATTCTGACTATGGAAGCGACACTTCACACGCGCCTTCGCTACGCAGCGGTCTGTTGCCGCTGTTGTAGAATCGGCATGCCGCCGGCGTGTGGAGAATAACCCTAATCTTTAGCTGATTAGACGGAATTCGAGCCCACCGGCGAACGCAAGTTCGGCGATGGGTTTTTTTATTGAGGTATACGCCATGAAGGTTTCGAATTCTCTGTGGAAAGAAAAACTCGCGGGCCGGGTGCCGGAGAACCTGGAGCGCGAAGTCGATATCTTTGAGTCCGAAATAACCCTGCGCAAGCAGGGAAAGATCGACGAGCGCGTGTTCGCCGAGACGCGCCTGCGCCGGGGAACCTACGGCCAGCGCTACGACAATGGCCAGCGCTACGACGGCACGAAGGTGCAGCCGATCGTCTACCCTTCGGGCGACCTGACCAAAGGCCCGGTGACCATGTGGGACGCGCCGGGCATGCAGCGTATCAAGATCCCCGGCGGCGGAATGAATGCCGAGCAACTCGAGACGATGGCGGAATTGGCCGAGGAATATTCCGACGGCATCGGGCACGTGACCACGCGGCAGGACTTCCAGCTCCATTACATTCATATCGAAGACACGCCCGCGCTGATGCGGCGGCTGGCGGCCGTGGGAATCACCACGCGCGAGGCCTGCGGAAACTCCGTGCGCAATGTTACGGCCTGCCCGTATGCGGGGGTTTGCGGAGACGAAGTATTCGACGTGACTCCGTATTCCCGCGCGCTCGCGAAGTTCCTGATGGGGCATCCCGATTGCCAGAACTTCGGGAGGAAATTCAAGCCCGCGTTCAGCGGCTGCGCGCAGCATGCCTGCGGCCTCACGAACCTGCACGATATCGGGTTTATAGCCACCACGCGCGCCGAGAACGGCCAGGAGAAGCGCGGGTTTGCCATGTACGTGGGCGGAGGGCTTGGGGCAGTTCCCTACCAGGCGAAGCTGTTCGATTCGTTCGTGCCGGTGGAGGAGATGCTGCCTCTCACGCAGGCGATTGCGCGGGTGTACGCGCGGCTGGGCGAGAAGAAGAACCGCAACCGGGCGCGCATCAAATTTCTGGTGCATGACCTGGGCATCGAAAAATTCAAGGAACTTGTTCTCGAAGAGCGGAAAACGCTCACGCACGATCCGCGATGGACGGATTTCATCGCCGATGCGGAAAAATTCGAGGAATCGCCGCTGAAGGTAGGGGGCGAATGGCCGGAGCCCGCGTCGGAGGACTTCCGCAAGTGGCTGAAGAGCAATACGCGGCCGCAAAAGCAGTGGGGCTACGTCGTGGTGACGATTGCGCTGCCGCTGGGCGACATCACCGCGAACCAGCTGCGTTCGCTCGCGGACATCGTCCGCCGGTTCACGAAGGAAACGATCCGCACGACCGTCGAGCAGAACTTCGTGATTCGCTGGGTGAGCCAAAGCGACCTGCCGGAGCTCTACCAGGCGCTCGCGGCGGTGGAACTGGCGGCGCCGGGCGCGGGAACGATCGTGGACATCGTGACCTGCCCGGGGACGGACACCTGCAAGCTCGGTATTTCGTCCTCGCGGGGACTCGCGGCGGAGTTGCGCAAGGAAATGGCCGAGGCCGGGGCAAAATTCGACGAGGCCGTGGAATCGCTGCACATCAAGATCAGCGGCTGCTACAACAGTTGCGGGCAGCATCACGTGGCCGACCTTGGCTTCTACGGGGTCAGCCGGAAATTCGCCGGATACGCGGTGCCGCATTTCCAGGTGGTGTTGGGTGGCGAGTGGGAGCACAACGCAGGCTCGTACGGACTTCCCGTGGCTGCGGTGCCGTCGAAGAACATCCCGAAGGTGGTGACGCGGCTGACCGAGCGTTACCTCGCGGGCCGCACGACCGGCGAGACCTTCAAGGATTTCGTGAAGCGGACAGGCAAGGTCGAGATGAAGAACATGCTCGAAGACCTCACGAAGCCCAACGCTTCCGACCGTTCGTTCTTCAGCGATTGGGGCGATCCGCGGGAATACAGCCTGAGCGACCATGGTGTGGGCGAATGCGCGGGAGAAGTCGTGTCGCCGATCGATTTTGAGCTGACTGCGGCGGAGCGGGAAGTGTTCGAGGCGCAGATCGCTTTCGAAAGCGGCCAGATCGAGAAGGCGGCTCAGACGGCCTACGGCGCGATGCTTCATGCGGCCAAGGCGCTCGTGAAGGTGAGCTATCCCCAGATTTCCGACGATGCGGACCAGATCGTCTCCGAATTCCGGACGCGCTACTACGATACGCAGAAATTCTGGGATCCTTTCGCGGGCGGGAAATTCGCCAGCTATCTGTTCGATGCTCACCAGAACGCGGGAAAGCCGTTCACGGCCGATTCGACCCGCTACCTGATCGACGAGGCACAGCTTTTTATCGATGCGTCTCACAGCTGCAACAACAAACTCAGCACGCCTGTCAGCGTGTAAATCGGGAACCTCTCGTCCATGACTCTACAGCACGTGAACGTCAAACTTCTGGTGAAAGACCCCTCCGGGGCCGATCTCGAGCCGCTGATCCCGATTTTTCATGGCTGGATTCAGGAGCAGGTGTTCGAAGAGCTTCTGCTCGATGTCGCCGACTACCGGCATGTGCCCGCGGGACCTGGGGTGATGGTCATCGGGCTGCAGGCGGACTACAGCGTCGACAACACGGACGACCGGCTGGGCGTACGCTACAACCGCAAAGCCGGGGCGGAGGGATCGAACCAGGATCGTTTGCGGCAGGCGGCGCGGGCGGCGCTTACGTCATTTCAAAGATTGGAAAGCGATCCGCGGCTGGGTGGAAAGCTTCGCTTCAACGGGCAGGACCTGGAGATATTCATCAACGACCGGGCTCTTGCGCCTAACGACGCGGCTACGCGCGAGGCGGCCGATCCGGAATTGAAGCAATTTGCGCAGACGCTGTTTCAGGGGAGCGGCTATTCGCTCGCTTACGAAAGCGAACCGCGCAGGTTGTTTGGGGTTTCGCTCAAGGCCGCGCGGGCGTTTTCTGTGGCGGATCTATTGAAGAACCTCGCCTGACGGGCAAGTCTCCGTTTTGCCGCCTCGGAAAAACAAAACCCGCCAATCGGGAGATTGGCGTTCCCGGGAACTGCGCCGAGGCCACATCCTTAGGAGCGCAGTGACGAAGGATATTCCCCCACCTTTGCCGGTATTATTTTAGTAGTACTTAAACTGCAGAAATTTGCTGATTGCGGAAGCTTTCTTCCTTCATTACTGGTAAATTGCTCTGCGTAATTCGGCGATTTTTTTCAGCACTCCGGATTTAAGTGCGAACCGCATCCTTTTCCCGGTTCCGAGAGAATCTTCGTTGGAACCGTATACCCATAGCCCCCCAAAATTACCCGTCTCCGTCAGTTAGCGCGTGGAAGAAACAGTCAGGGATAAACTTTTTGCCGCCATGTGGCGATTCCATCGCATCCGATTCCATGGGGATGCAGATCGACCTCAGGCGTCGCAGAAACAGGGGGCACGTCCATTAGGCGGCATTCATTTGCGTTAGGGTCGGTGCGCCGGGTGCTCGGCTTGGCCAGCATCCTGGGATTTGCCGCGCTTGGTTTGTGTTCCGGCGCTAATGTATTCGCGAGGCTTCCGATCATGGATACTGCCCAAGCGGAAAATAGAGCGGAGAGCAAACTGATTGGCGCATTGCAGCCGCTAAAGCTGGCGGCTTTTGCGGCTTTGCCGCGCGGGTTTCGCTCTTCGCTGGGCGATGAGGGCGCGATGCCTGAGCTGGAGGGCGCCATTGGCTGGCTCAACTCCGCTCCCCTTAGCCGCAAGTCGCTTCGCGGGAAGGTTGTGCTGGTCGATTTCTGGACTTACACCTGCATCAATTCCATTCGGCCGTTGCCTTACCTGAGAGATTGGGCGGCAAAATATAAGGATGCGGGTTTTGTATTGATCGGCGTGCATACGCCGGAGTTTTCGTTCGAGCATGAACCGGCGAACGTGGAAAACGCGCTGCGCCATTTGAACGTTGCGTTTCCGGTCGCGATCGACAGCGATTACAGGATCTGGCAGTCGTTCAATAACCAATATTGGCCCGCCCAGTATCTCGTCGATGGAAAAGGGCGAATCCGGTACCACCACTTCGGGGAAGGCGATTACGGCGACATCGAGGGCGCCATTGAGTTGCTTCTGAAGGAAAGCGGAGCGACAGGCATCGCTTCCGGCACGAACAGCGTATCCGGCGCGGGAATCGAGGCCGCTCCCGACTGGACGGATGGGCAATCTCCTGAAACATATATCGGATATCGGCAGGCCCGGAATTTCGCTTCGCCCGAAAAAGTGCAAAAGGATTCCGTCCAGGCGTTCAGCGCGCCCGTGAACCTTTCCTTAAATCACTGGGGGTTGAGCGGGCCGTGGAAAGTCAATGCCGAGAGCGCCGTGCTGCAGGCGGTGCCGGGAAAGATCGTGTTCCGGTTCCACAGCCGCGATCTGCACCTGGTGCTGGCTCCGGGGAAGAACGCCAAGCCGGTGCGCTTTGTCGTGCGATTGGATGGCGCCGCTCCGGGCGAAAATTGCGGCGGGGACATCGCCCCGGACGGCTCCGGCGAAATTCGCGAGCCCCGGCTGTATCAGCTCATCCGGCAAAAAGGCGCCATCGCGGACCGGACCTTCGAAATCGAATTCCTCGATCCTGGCGCTCAGGCGCTGGACTTCACGTTCGGTTAGAACCTTCGAGGAGCGAAATTACCGGCCACTCTGTTCGATCACAAAGGAGACAAGCACATGACACAACTCAGGAGGCAGCTATGAGCAGCAACGCAGTCCGCGGTATCGAAACCAGCGCGGCGCCAGTCGACATGAAGTTCGAGATCGTCGTCATCCCTGTTTCGGATGTGAGCCGCGCCAAGGAGTTCTACGCGAAGCTCGGGTGGCGGCTCGACGCCGACTTCGACAACGGCAAAGACTTCCGCATCATCCAGTTCACGCCGCCCGGCTCGGGGTGCTCGATCATCTTCGGCAAGAACGTCACTTCGGCGGCGCCCGGCTCGGCGCAGGGGCTGTACCTGATCGTCTCCGACATCGAGGCGGCCCGCAAAGCGTTGATCGAGCGCGGCGTTCGGGTCAGCGAAGTGTTCCACAACGAAGGCGTGTACACGGGCACGGACGAGCCTTTCCTATTTGGACGCGTTCGCGTCAGCGGCGCGGATCCGGGGCATCAGAGCTATCGCTCGTTCGCCTCGTTCCGCGATCCCGACGGCAACGGGTGGCTGTTCCAGGAAATCACCACGCGGCTGCCGGGGCGCATCGACCCTGCCGCCACAACCTTCGCCTCGGCGAGCGACCTGGCGAACGCAATGCGGCGCGCGGAGGCCGCCCACGGCGAGCATGAGAAGCGCACCGGGCAGCGCGACGAGAACTGGCCCGAGTGGTACGCTGCG
>JBEKTG010000145.1:0-7928 GCA_049516275.1 Candidatus Acidiferrales bacterium | reverse complement strand
CACACGATCAGGCTGGGGCGCACAGGGGAATCCTGCGCGGCGCCCACGCTGATGCGATCGAGTTGGTCAAGCTCGCCGGCGTGAATCTGCATCCAGTTCGAGGGATACTCCTCGGACTGGGGGAAATTTGTCTGCACGAGATGGGCAACGTGCTGCGGGATCGCGACCGGAACGAAGTATTTGCCCCCGGCGCCGATCAGCACCAGCGCGCCGGTGGCTGCAATCGCAGCCTTCCAAATCTTCTGTTTGCCGGACAAGATCGCATACGCGACGAGGGAACTGTAGCCCGCAATCAGGAAACTCAGGCCATAGACACCGGTGACGGCAGCCAATTGCAGGAGCGCAAGGCTTTCGGTGGCGGCATAACCCGTGAGGTTCCAGGGGAAACCGCCCAGAATCAGATACGTTTTTCCCACTTCGATGGCGACCCACAGGAACGGCGCCAGAACGCAGGCATAAAGCCTGTTGCGGCCGACCGGCATCTTGCGCGAGACATACGCGACGCCCCACGCGAAGGCCGCGGGAAAAATCGCGAACGCCACGCTGAGCAAGCCTAGAATGCCCGCGGAAAGCCACGGATCGACGTTGCCATACTGGTGCATGACGGTATCGATCCATGGCACCGATAGCGGGTAGAAGACGATGCCGTGCAAAAATCCGCAGAGCAGCGATTCCCAGGGACCGGCCTCGAAGCAGGCGAGCAGCAACATCCCTACGGCGGGCCACGCGAGAAGCGGCAGGTTGTAGTTCGGGAACGAAAGAGCAAGGGCGGCGCCGCTCGCCACTGCGAGCAGAAGCCGTACGTACCGGGGCAAAGTCATTCAGCGTTTGATGATAGCTTTGAAACCTGCGTGGTCAAGAGCGGACCTGGCATTGTCGGCGGCGTGCTCGTCATGATAGGGACCTACCTGGACGCGGTAAAAATGATCGGCGGAAGGGGCCAGAACGAAGGCGGGGAACTTTTTCCGCTGGAGCGCGTCGGCAATCGACAGAGCATCGCCCTGCCGCGTGACGGCGGCAACCTGCAAGACGATCGAGCCCGTCAGCATTTTTGCCGGACCGGAACGCACAGGCTGCAGAGAAACCCGAGACAGCCGGGTCTGAGCAGGCGGGGGCGCGGGCTGAGAATCCTCCGTCTGCGGAGTCGCGGAAACGGCAGCCGGAACAGGCTTGGGCGCGGGCTCCAGATGATTGTTGGTCTTGTTGGAGTAGAAATCCCACTCGCCTGGCGGGGCAGCGGCGGGAGTTTCCTCCGGCTTCACGCGTTCTTTTATAGAGGCGGGAGCCATGGCGTTCTCCGGCGAATACGCGGCATGGACCAATCCCGAATATTGGGACTTGCCCATTACGTAGCCGAGGCTGAAAAATACGGCGCACAGCAGCACCACGCCTAGAAACAAGCCTACGAGATGACGGCTTTCGAGCACCCGGTCGCCACTGCCGCGCCTTGCATTCCTTCTTGCCATTCGTGCCTGCTATTTCGTTCCCAGTGTTTTAGCCCATTGCGCGATCAAGTCGATCGGCAGGGGGAAGATGATCGTTGTGTTTTTCTCGACCCCGATTTCCGTCAGGGTCTGCAGATAGCGCAGTTGAATGGCCGCCGGCTGCTTTTCGAGAACTTCGGCCGCGTCCGCCAGCTTGGTGGACGCTTCAAACTCGCCCTCGGCGTGAATGATCTTGGCCCGGCGCTCGCGCTCGGCCTCGGCCTGACGGGCGATGGCGCGCTGCATGTTCTCCGGGATATCGACCTGCTTGACCTCAACCTTCGTTACCTTGATACCCCAGGGCTCGGTATCCTGGTCAAGTATTTGTTGCAGTTTGGCGTTTACCTTTTCGCGCTCGGAAAGAATTTCATCGAGCTCGAACTGGCCGACGAGGCTCCGCAGCGTGGTCTGCGCCAGCTGAGAAGTAGCATACAAATAATTCTGCACCTGCGAAAGCGCTAGATTCGCGTCGATGACGCGAAAATAACAAACCGCGTTCACTTTTACCGACACGTTGTCGCGGGTGATCACGTCCTGCGGCGGAACATCAAGGGTTTCGATTCGCAAAGAGATGCGCGTGAGCTTATCGATCGGGAAGAAAACCAGACGCAGGCCGGCACCCTTCGCCTCCGGCAGCATGCGGCCGAGGCGCAACACCACGCCGCGCTCCCACTCCTTGATCACGTACACCGAATTGAAAAACCAGATCGCGAAAATGGCCAACACAACCGCGAGACCAATCGTGGAAATGTCCAGCATCCTGTGCCTCCTCCCATTCGACCTACTAATCGCCACTCGCCGCCCCGGCGAAACGCACGGCGCCACGCGTCAGAATGACGGGTATGGCGCCGAAAAGAAAATGCAGATCCCTCGCTGCGCTCGGGATGACATGAAACTTCTCACGAGGCGATGGATTGCGGCGACGCTACCGGCTCGACTTCGAGCGTCAGCCCCACCACTTTTCGGACGCGTATCCGCGAGCCCTTGGGAATTGCCTGGCCATCCAACGCGGCGGCGCGCCACAGCTCGCCGTGCACGAATACCATTCCCGGCGCGGTCGCCGAGGCAATCGGTTCGGTGACCTGGCCTTCTTCGCCGATTAACTCTTCTTTGCCTGTTACCGGTTTCCAGACGTGGGAGCGCAAGACCAGCCGCATCAGAAACACGATGATGATCGCGAAGGGTATGGCCACCGCCAGCGCGGTTAATAGGCTCACTCCTTTGCCCGTCAGGGGCGAGCGGATCAGCATCAGCGCGCCCAGCGTCATCGACACGAGGCCGCCCAGGCCCAGGACACCGTGCGTGGGAAATTTGGCTTCGAGTACGAACAGCGCCAGCGCAAAGGCGATCAGCGCGATCCCCGCGAAATTCACGGGCAGGAGGTGCATCGCAAAGAGCGCCAGCAGCAGCGCTATGCCGCCCATCACGCCGGGGGCAAACAGCCCGGGATGCGTGAACTCGACGTAGAGGCCGAGCGCGCCAAGGATCAGCAGAATGAAGAAAACGTCCGGCTGAACGATGCGCGAGAGGAACTTTTCACGGCCGGTCATTTCGATGGGAGAGACAACCGGGTGCGTCAGGACAAGCTGCGTGGTGGAGCCGTTGAAACGCGTGATGGTGCGGCCGTTGAGCTTGGCAAGCAAATCTTCGGGCGAGTTCGCGATGAGATCGATCAGCTTGCCGTCGAGGGCTTCCTTTTCGGTGAAGGCTTTCGCGTCGGTGACAGCGGTGGAGGCCAAGTCGGGGTTCCGGCCGCGCTTGGTTACGTAGCTGCGGAGATACGCGTTCGCCTCGTTCAGGATTTTTTTCGCGAGCGTCTGGTCCACCTGGACGGGCTGGCCGCCGATGGCGGTGATTGGCGAGGCCGCGCCGGTGTCGGTGCCCGGGGACATCGCGGCAATGTCCGCGGAAAGGAGGATGAAGAATCCGGCTGAGGCCGCGCGCGAGCCGGTGGGATTGACGTAGGTGACGACGGGAACCTGCGAGCCGAGGATCGCTTGAATGATCTCGCGCATCGAGGTGTCCAGGCCGCCGGGAGTGCTGAGCGTGATCAGGATCAGGCTGGCGTGCTGGCGATTCGCCTGGTCGATTCCGTTGACGATGTATTCGGCGAGGATGGGCTCGATTTCATCGTCGATGCGCAGTTCCACGACATTCTGCGAAACGTTAGAATCCGCTGGAGGCGCGGCGTGAGAAGCACTGAGCGGCACGCCTGTGGCTGCGGCCAGCAGCATGCAGAATGCCACTAAGACGAAGCGCAGTAGGCGGGGAGCCATCTCGGAAGCTAAGTATAGCAAGAATTAACAGGGGACGCCGAAACGGCAGCGCCGAGTACACGGACGCACATTTTCGGGGGAGACTCTTGCAGGAGCCTGAGAGAGATCCCTCGTCGCTTCGCTCTGTCGGGATGACAACGAACACCAACGGCAACGGCAAAAGCAAACCCAGCGACGAATGCGGCTGGGTCAGTTGGGGGCGGTTTTCTGTGGCTGGTCCTCATAGGACGGAGGGACTTTCAGCACTTCCTGTACGCGCGGGTCTTTGATCACCGAGGCAAATGCGGGATCTTTTTCCGCGGAGCGGAATTCCTTGTAGCCATAATCGCGGGACAGCTTCAGATAGTGCGCCGCGTGTTCAGCATCGCCGGCCTTGGCGTAAAACTTCGCCAGCAAAAAGTTGAAGAGTGCCGGGTCCGGCGCGGTGCGCGATTGCAGAACGGAGCCGACGCCACCCTTGCGCGCGAACACATCCGGGTCGAGCGCGAGCGCTTTTCCGAAAGCCACCATGGCTTCCGGATATTGCTTGTTGCCGTAATACGCGTAGCCCAGATTGCTGTAAACGACGGGCTGCTTCTGGTCGCTGGCCAGCGCTCGAGTGTAGTGCTTGATGGCCTTGCCGTAGCGGCCGCGCTGATAATCGAGGGTTCCCCAATTGTTCGAAGCACTGGACAATTTTCTGTCGGCGGCAAGGGCCAGCCTATAGGAATGCTCCGCTTTGTCGAGCTGACCGAGTTGCTGGTAGGCGATACCCAGCTTATTGAGCGCAGCGGCGTCTTTCGCGTTGATTTGCAGCGCAAGCTGATACTGGGCGACGGCCTCCGTGTAATCCTTACGGGCCATCTGGATATCTCCGCGCGTGAGGGCGAGTTCGCGGGGCGTTGCGGCGCGGGTTGTCTGGTTCGCCGAATCAGAAGGGCTCTGCGCGGGATCGGGGGATTGCTGCGCGAGTGCGCCGGCGGCGAAGGAAAAATCCAACACGAGCGCGATGAACAGGAAGCGCGTCAGCGCGAGACTTGCGAGCGCCAGGAATCTAAGGGTCGAGCAAATCACGGCAGGCACCCTTTGAATATAATTGTGCCGGAACATCGAAGCGGCAGGGGGATGGAGCGCCGCGCTTACTGTTGCGGCGGCTTCGACCCGTCCGCGGGCTTCTTGTTCCCGCCGCCAAAGATACCAAATACTTTGCCCAGGAAACCCTTTTTCTTCTCGGGCTGTTCTCCATCGTCCTGCGCGCCGGAGGCCTGCCCCTGTTTCTCCGCCGTGGAGGCATTCGACGAACCGCCCGGAGCAGCAGGAGAAGAATTGTCGCCTTTGCCGAAAAGGCGGGAAAGCCACGAACCGGGAGTCGACTCGGCGGCCTGGCCGCCGTGCAACTGGCAGTACTGCGTCGGCTGGCTGCCTTCGACAAAGTATTCGTTCTGCGTCTGCGGGCAGCTGGCTGTGGCGAGCTGGCCGCTCTGCGGGTCTACGGTGGCTTCCATCACGCCATCGGGAGGCGTGAAGGGCTGCGTATTGCGGTACATGGGCTGGGTGACCGCGCGCTTCATGAACTCACCCCAGATGGGGGCAGCGGTGTTGCCTCCGGCGAGGCTGAGGTTGCGGTTGTCGTCGAAACCGACCCACACCACGCAAAGAAGATTCGAGGTGTACCCCGCGAACCAGCCGTCACGCGACGTGCCGGTCTTGCCCGCGGCCGGGGCGTTGAATCCCAACGCACGGACGGGATAGCCGGTGCCGTGATTGATTACATCCTCCATGAGGCTCGTGGTGAGGAATACCACGCGCGGATCGAGCACCGGGCGCGACTGCGGAGCGTTCGATTCCACGAGCTTGCCGTCCGCAGTGACAACGGTGCGGATGAAGATGGGCTCCGAGCGGACTCCGTTGGCCGCAAAAGCGGTGTATCCCGCCGCGACATCGACGGGAGTCATCTCATACGCCCCCAGCGCCACAGCGGGAGTGGCCTTGATGTTCGAACCCAGCCCCATCTGCCGGGCTACATCCACGACGCGCTGGTAGCCGATCAACTCCGCGACCTTCACTGTGGCGACGTTTAAGGAATGGATCAGGGCGTCGCGGACGGTGACGGTGCCGTAGAATTCCTGGCCATAGTTGTCGGGCGTGTATTCCTTGCCATCAAAATCGAACGTGGAGGGGATGTCGTCGACGGTGGTGGCCGGCGTGACCACGGGCTGCATGCCCTCGATGGCATTGTCGAACGCGGCGGCATACACGAACGGCTTGAACACGGAGCCGGGTTGGCGATGCGCGAGGGCGTGATTCAGCTGGCTCTCGCCGTAGTCGCGTCCGCCGATCAGGGCGCGAATCTCGCCGGTGTGAGGATCGAGCACCACGACAGCGACCTGCACCTGGGCGGCGGGCTGGCCCTGCTTCTTCCACGCGGCGTACCGGCGCGCGAGAAGCTTGTCGACGCCCTGGATGCCGATCTGCACCGCTTCGGTGGCGGCGCGCTGCAGGTTGGGGTCGAGCGTAGTGTAAATGCGGTAGCTCTGGCCGGCCAGATCGCTCTCCGAGAATTTCTCGAGGAGATGGTCTTTCACCATGTCGACAAAATAGGGGGAAGAGCTGCTGCTTACGCCGCCGGAGACGAATTTCAGCGGCGTACTCTTAGACTTCGACTCTTCGTCGGCAGTGATGTACTGGTCCTCGGTCATCTGCGTCAGAACGCGATCGCGCGCCTCTTGAGCGCGGTCGGGATGGCGCTCCGGGGCGGAATAACGGTTGGGGGAGCGAATCATTCCCGCGAGGAAGGCGGCTTCACCGGGAGTGACCTCGCGAACGTCCTTGCCGAAGTAGGCCTGCGCCCCCTCGCCGAAGCCGCGGATCGCGAAGCTGCCGCGATTGCCCAGATAAATGTCATTGGCGTACAGCTCGAAGATCTGGCGCTTGGAGAAGCGCTGGTCGAGCTCGGCGGCCATCAGGATTTCCTTCATCTTGCGGCGCCATTCGCGCTTGGTGGTGAAGAAGAAGGTGCGCGCCACCTGCATGTCGATGGTGCTGGCGCCCTGGGCCTTGCGGTTGCGGGTAAGGTCGTAAAAAGCGGCGCCGAAAACGCGGACCACGTCGAGGGCTCCGTGTTCGAAGAAGCGCTTGTCCTCGGCGGCGAGGACGGCGTTGACCATTACCGGAGGAAGGTCATCGAAGCGGACCACGCGGCGCTTCTCGCGGGAGCTGTCGAACAGATTGGTGATCAGCTCGGGTTCGATCTCCGCGAAATCGCGCTGCTGGCCGTCGGAAAGCTGGGCGATGCGGGAGATGCCGACGCTCGAAAAGGTGACTCGGAGGGCATTGTTGCCCTGGAAGTAGGAGTCCGCGGAGGGCTGAATTTCGATGGTCGAACCCGTTACATGGAATTCGCCGGCGGAGCCGTCGACGGAGCTTTCCTGATACCCGGCGCGAAGCAGATAGGTGGCGAGGTCATTGGCGCGGAGCGATTGCCCGACGTAAATCCTGCCAGGAGCGGAGTAGACACGCGAGGTGTTCTGATAGATCTGCCCCGTGAGGCGCTCGTTGATCATGCGCCCGAATTGAATGTAGTAATAGGCGAACGTCCCGGTGGCGGCGAGCAGGAGGGCAAGGACGACGCCCAGCACACCCAGGCCGAACCGGGAAGACCAGAAGCCGCGCGAAAGTCGAACCCGCAATCAGTTGCTCCGATATACCTTGAAAAGCCAGGTCACCAGCTTGAGATGAGACGCACGTCGCACGCGGCTGGGGATAAGCGCGGTGCTTCCGGGTGACGCCTCCCGGAACCTGCATTTAACTGGATACCTATTCTAAATGCCATGGTTGTCTGCGTGGGGATGAAATTGTAGCGTGAACTGATAGACCGCCAGGTCGATGGGGACTGCATAATCGAGACCGATGTCCACGCTTCCGTTGTCCATAGCGATTTTGATCGAGTCCTTCTGGGCAGGAATGCCAAGTTCCTTGGCTTTGTTCCAGATGTCGTTGCGCACATCGTCCGGCGTTTTCTTGGGATAGCCGGTCAACGCGAAGCGCGACTCGCTTTCGATGGAATCCTGGAACTGGTAGTTAGCGAAGTAAACCGGGACTATTTTGATCATGGCGAAGGCCATCGCGCCCAGAACGAGAAGCGTGAGGAAGAGGCTTGCCTTCGAGCCACCGTGTTCCCGCGATTTGT
>JBEKTG010000144.1:0-7951 GCA_049516275.1 Candidatus Acidiferrales bacterium | reverse complement strand
CAAAGTGATGTTTTCGCCGAAAAGCTTCTTACCCAGGCGGCCGGTGAGGCAGGAGCGCTTGTCGAGCACGGCGGTGCCTGCAAAATCGTAGAAAAGGAAGCCGACGAGGTCGAGAACTGCGGCGGGCTCCAGAATCGCGGTGTAACGGCCGGGTTCGAGCTCGCGTGGGTTTCGCGAGTTTGCGGTTTTCTGGCTGGCGCTTTCGGCGAGGGCTTCCGGATCGATTTCCCGAATATCGTACGACGTGGATTTCGCCCAGCCGGAGGAATTCTCTTCGAGGATCGTTACGGAAAACTCCGCGCGGGTCTGTTCATAGCGGGCAAATAGTCCCTTCGAATTCGCCATGACCTCATGAACGGAGCCGCTTGAAAAAATTCCCGCGGCGGTTTGTCTGGCTTTGTCCGCCATGCGGCATACCTTGGTGACGGCGCGGGCGCGCATCTGCGGGTTGGCGGCGGACGTGGCGCCAGAGAACCGCGCGACTTTCTGATATTTCTGCCGCGTGAGCATGGGCAGCAGATCCGGATTTTTCGGCTGGTTGTGCGCTAGCTGCGCGGCGGAAGCAACGACGCGGCGAAGGGACTCGTCGTCGGTCTTATTGGTGGAGGAGCGGGCGGTCCTCCCATCGACCACCGCGCGGACGGAGATTCCCAGGGTCTGCTCGGCGACGTTCTGGTGAATCGTGTTGTTGGCGAAGCGCGTGAGGGCGTCGGAGCCGATGTGTATCTCCACTTCGGTCTCATCGGCTTCGCTCAACTTAATGATGCGCTCGGCTAGAGCGTCCAGATCGAGGAGCGGGTCGAGCGGAACGCGGGGGCGTCGTCGTGCTTTGGCGGGGGTCATTTCGCGAACGCGGCTCCCACTTTTACGTTGCGGAAGCGCGCGGGCGAGGCACCGTGGCCGGTGCCCATGGTCTGCATCGGCTGGCCCTTGCCGCAATTGGGAGTGCCCCAAAGGGTCCAGTAATCGCGGGAACAGATTGCGTCGCAGCTATTCCAGAATTCAGTCGTGATGCCGCTGTAGCTCGGATTTTTCAGCATGCGGCCCTTTCTGCCGCCCTTGATCTCCCAGCCGATTTCTGTGGAGAACTGAAAATGGTAGCGGCGATCGTCGATGGACCAGGAGCGGTTGGTTTCCATCAGGATGGCGTCGTCGGTATCGGCGATTAGTTCATCGTATTTCCACGTGCCGGGATTGATGCTGATGTTGGTCATGCGGATCATCGGCAGGCGGTTCCAGCATTCGGTGCGGACCGTGCCGCCGGAGCGCTTTTCGCCGATGGCGGAAGCCGTTTCGCGGCTACTGAGATAGCCGGTGAAGAGGCCGTTGGTGATGATCGGCGTACACTGCGCGGGAACGCCTTCGTCGTCGTAGGCAAACGTCCCCAGGCCGGGGCCGTGTTCGAGGCGGGCATCGGCGACGACGTTCACGATATCGGAGCCGTACTTCAGCTTTCGCAATTTTTCTGTGGTGAGGAAGCTCATGCCGGCGAAATTGGCTTCCATGCCGAGGACGCGGTCGAGTTCGATCGGGTGGCCGATAGATTCGTGAATCTGCAAGCCCAGCTGCGAGCCATCGAGGATGATGGTGCGCTGGCCTTCCGGGCATTGCGCCGCGGAATGCAGGGCGACCGCTTCTTCGCCGATGCGCTGCGCGTGTGCGGTTAGGTCGAGCGATTCCACCAACTCGTAGCCGGCGAGCATGTGCTGGCCGCCGAAGCTATTGGGATACGAGCGCTTCTGGATTTCGTTCCCCGAGAAGGCTGTGGCGACGATTCCGGCGCCCGATTGCATTTTGATCTGGTGAATCTGCGAGCCGGCGCTCGAAGCGAAAAGCTGCTCGATGCGGCGGAACGTCATGCAGCCTTCCGCCACGGTGACGCCTTTGACGCGGCGCATCTCCTTGTCGGCGGCGAGCAGGAGATCGATCTGGCGCTCGACGGGGATGCGGAAAGGGTCCTTTAGGAAGGGATTCTGCCAGGTGTCCACATAAGAGGCTTCCGGGGCGAGCGCGACATCTTCTCGCTTGGCGAGCGCGGAGGCTTTGGCGATGGCTACGGCTTCGGCGGCGCAGGACTGGACGCCTTCGCGGGTGAGTCGGTCGGTGGAGGAGAAGCCCCAGGAGCCGCCGGCAATTACGCGGATGCCAATGCCGAGCGATTCGGTTTCGGAGAGTGTGCCGACTTCGCCGTTTTTTGTGGAAATGTCGCGCTGGCGGATGTCCATTACGCGGACGTCGGCGTAGGTGGCGCCGCGGCGCTTGGCGGTTTCGATGGCCCAGGCCGCCCAGTCGTTCATCATGATCCGGCTCCGGGTGCGGGTCTCCGTGAATCTCGCATCGCGAACAATCTTAGGGAGAGCTCTGAACGATTGCAACCGATGTTGCTGCGGCAGAACACAATCCCGCTTTTCGACGTTTGGTTCGAAGCGGCCAACGTAACTTTTCCGCCACATGGCAGTGGCGGCGTGCATCGACAGCTAATTTTTGGAATGCTAGGGTGGTAAAGCTTGGGGCCATATTAACGATTCAGTAGAGAGGCAATTCATGAAACTGAAGTTGAAGCTGTCGGCGCGTGAGTGGAAACTGATTCTCCAGGGAGGACAGGCGCTTCTGGCGGGAATTCTGGCCGGAGTGCTGATTTATGCCGGCGTGCAGATGAGCTCGGCGTATATGAAGGGGTATGAATTCGAGAAGGCCACCCGGAAGGAAGCGCAGCTGGCGGCCGCGAACTTCACCGCTACGGAAACGGTTCGCGACGAGATTCTGCAGAAGGCTCAGGATCTCGGACTGGCCGTGGAGCCGGACGAGATCAAGGTGACTGCTGCAAAGAAAGAGGCACAAATACCGATTGCCGGGGTTGCCGCGATCGTCGAGAACGGCAGTCAGAACGACCTGCCCACTGTGGCGGCGGTGAATATCGACGTGTCGTATGAAGTGCCGATTGCGTTTCCCTTGTACACCTTCGAGATGCAGTTTCGCGTCCACGCGGACGACCACACCATCTGAATCGCCGGACTATGTAAGACACAACACCAATCGGGAGATTGGCGTTCCCGGGGGAGACGGCGAAGGGCAGGGCGAGAGCGCGAAAAAAAAAGGGCGGCCTAGGGGCCGCCCTTTTTGCGTTTCGGTTGAATTACGACGGCTGAGTGGAGCCTGGAACTACGTGCCTTCGGACCACGATGCCAGGTAGTGCTCCTGTTCGGGAGTTAGCTTGTCGATCTGGAAACCCATCGACTCGAGCTTGAGCTTGGCGATCTGCTGGTCGAGGTTCTCGGGAACGGGGTAAACCTGGGCCTTGAGGTCCTTAGAGTTCTTGACCATGTACTCGGCGGAGAGGGCCTGGTTGGCGAAGCTCATGTCCATCACCGAAGCGGGGTGGCCTTCGGCGGCGGTGAGGTTGATCAGGCGGCCATCGCCCAGCAGGTAGAGTTTGCGGCCATCCTTCATGCTGTACTCGTCAACGAAGGGGCGGACTTCCCGCTTGCCGCTCGAGAGCTTTTCGAGCGACGGGATGTCGATTTCGACGTTGAAGTGGCCGGAGTTGCTGACCACCGCGCCGTCCTTCATTTTCTCGAAGTGATCGTGAGCGATTACGGACTTGTTGCCGGTGACAGTGATGAAAACGTCGCCGATCTTGGCGGCTTCGCTCATCGGCATCACGCGGAAACCGTCCATCACGGCTTCGATGGCTTTGGTCGGGTTGATTTCGGTGACGATCACATCGGCGCCGTGGCCCTTGGCGCGCATGGCGACGCCGCGTCCGCACCAGCCGTAGCCGGCGACGACTACGCGGAGGCCGGCGAGAAGCAGGTTGGTGGCGCGAATGACGCCATCGAGGGTGGACTGGCCGGTGCCGTAGCGATTGTCGAAGAAGTGCTTCGTGAGCGCGTCATTGACGGCGATGACCGGGAACTTGAGGGTGCCGTCCTTGGCCATGGCGCGGAGGCGGATGACGCCGGTGGTGGTCTCTTCGGTGCCGCCGACCACGTTCTTGATCAGCTCGGTGCGCTTGGTGAGGAGCTGGGTGACCAGGTCCGCGCCGTCGTCCATGGTGATGTGCGGGGCATGGTCGAGGGCCGCGGTGATGTGCGCGTAATAGGTGGCGTTGTCCTCGCCCTTGATGGCGTAGGTGGGGATGTTGTAGTCCTTCAGAAGCGAAGCGGCCACCTCATCCTGCGTCGAGAGCGGGTTGGACGCGCAAAGAACGACGTCGGCACCGCCATCGCGAAGCGTGATGGCGAGATTGGCCGTCTCACTGGTGACGTGAAGGCAGGCAGACACGCGCATGCCCTTCAGAGGCTGCTCCTTAATGAAACGCTTGCGGATCAATTGCAGGACGGGCATGTGCTGGTTGGCCCACTCAATCCTGCGTTTGCCCTTATCGGCGAGGGCGATGTCTTTCACGTCGCCTGTCAGCTTTGCTGTTTCCACGAGATACTCCCTTTTTGAGATTTTGGCGAAAATTCCATTCGGCGCCGCAGGGGGCGGCCGAAGCCGAAGCGCCCTGCGGAATCGAGTGCTGCGAGTGTGCTAGCCGCGGACCGCAACGGGGCTGCCTGCGGCAGCTTCCTTGCGGAGCAATTCGGCTTTGTCGGTGCGTTCCCAGGTGAAGCCCGGTCCGGTGCGGCCGAAGTGGCCGTAGGCCGCCGTGGGGCGGTACACCGGGCGCCGCAGATCGAGCGCTTCGATGATGCCCTTGGGCGTGAGCTTGAAATTGGCGCGAATGAGTTCGGTGATCTGGGCGTTCGGAATCGTGCCGGTGCCGAAAGTGTCCGCCATGACGGAGACGGGCTCGGCCACACCGATCGCGTACGCCAGCTGCACTTCCACCTTACGGGCGAGGCCCGCCGCGACGATGTTCTTCGCGAGGTAACGCGCCATGTAGCAGGCGGAACGGTCCACCTTGCTGGGGTCCTTTCCGGAAAGCGCGCCGCCACCGTGACGGCTGTAGCCGCCGTAAGTGTCCACGATGATCTTGCGGCCGGTGAGGCCCACATCGCCCATGGGACCGCCAATAACGAAGCGGCCGGTGGGGTTGACGTAGATCTTGGTGTTCTTATCGAACATTTTTTCCGGGATGACGGGCTTGATGACTTCCTTGACGATTACGTCACTGAGCGTAGCGTGAGAGACCTTCTCGTCGTGCTGCGTCGAGATAACCACCGCATCGACGCGCGCCGGGCGGCCACCGATGTATTCCACGGTGACTTGGGACTTGCCATCGGGACGGAGAAAATCGACGACGTTCTTCTTGCGGATTTCGGAGAGCTTGAGCGTGAGCTGATGAGCCAACTGGATGGGCATGGGCATCAGTTCGGGCGTTTCGTCGCAGGCAAAGCCGAACATCAGGCCCTGGTCGCCTGCGCCACCAGTATCAACTCCCATGGCGATATCCGGGGACTGGGGCTTGACGCAGGACATGATGCCGCAGGTATCGGCGTCAAAGCCGTACTTTGCGCGGGTGTAACCCACGTCGCGAATTACCTGGCGGGCAATATTCTCGTACTCGAGATGACCCTGAAATTCCTTCTTGATGGTGATCTCGCCGGCAATCACCACGAGGCCGGTGGAGAGAAGGGTCTCGCAGCCTACGCGGCCCAGGGGATCATGCTTTAAAACCGTGTCGACGACTGCGTCTGAGATCTGGTCGGCAATCTTATCGGGGTGACCCTCGGTGACCGACTCCGAGGTGAATAGGTATTTTTCGTCGTGAGCCAATACAGTTTCCTCCGGCAGTAAGAAAGGCAATCACGGGACCAAATTGCGCTTTCGTGGGGGTGGATGAACAACTGACGCTAGCATACGGCTCTTTTTGGTGTCAATGAATTGCACCGGAAGGGTTTAAACAAACAGTCACTGGCGCTTAAGAACAGGTGAAATGCGGGCCGTAGTACTGCCGGGACTCCATCCTGGGCATTCTATTGCACATAAAGGGCTTTGGGGGGAACTCAGGCGGCGTCCCGGCGGTACAGAAGATAGGCTCGTATGAACGAGTCGATGTCACCATCCAGTACCTTCTGGACGTCCCCGCGCTCGACCTTGGTGCGGTGATCTTTTATGAGCTGGTAGGGCTGCATGACGTAGGAACGGATCTGGCTGCCGAAGCTGATTTCCGGTTTGGAAGCGTCGAGCTTCCGGAGAGCAGCGCGGCGCTTTTCAATCTCCTGCTCGTAGAGCTGGGACTTGAGGACCCTCATGGCGATGTCGCGGTTCTTGTGCTGGCTGCGCTCGTTCTGACACTGGACGACGATTCCGCTGGGAAGGTGGGTGATGCGGACGGCCGACTCGACCTTGTTTACGTTCTGGCCGCCGTGGCCGCCGGCGCGAAACGTGTCCACCCGAAGATCCTCCGGGCGGACGACGATCTCGATGCGGTCGTCGATTTCAGGGATGGCGAACACCGAGGCGAACGACGTGTGGCGGCGGGCTGCCTGGTCAAACGGGGAGATACGGACGAGGCGATGCACGCCGCTTTCTCCGGCCAGCATGCCGTAAGCGTTCTCGCCTTCGATCTGCACCGTTGCTGACTTGATCCCAGCCTCTTCACCCGGCGTGGAATCGAGAATCGTGGCGCGAAAGCCTTTTTCTTCGGCCCAGCGGAGATACATGCGCAGGAGCATTTCGGCCCAGTCCTGCGATTCGGTGCCCCCGGCGCCGGGCTTTACGGTGACGATGGCGTTCAGGCGGTCGGTTTCGCCCGCGAGGAGCGTTTTGGTTTCCAGCTCCGCAAGATAGGTATCCGCGGCGGCTAGTTCTTTCGCGAGGTCTTCGAGAAGCGAAGCGCGCTGGGCGTCGTCGGACTCCTCTTGCGCCAGGTGGATATAGGTTTCGATGTCGCTGGTCTTGCTGTCGAGGGTTTTCTCGGCGTTGACGCGATCTTCGAGCTGCTTGCGCTCCTGGAGAACGGCCTGGGCTTTTTCCTGATCGTTCCAGAAATTCGGGTCGCTGGTTTTCGCTTCGAATTCGGCGAGCTGCTTGCGCGCGGGTTCTGCGTCAAAGATAGCTTCGCACAAGATCAAGGCGTTTCTTGAGCTCGGCGAAGCGCTGCTGGAGGTCTTCTATATGTTCGGCCATTTCGGATCACTCTACCTTACTGAATTCAGAACTGCGATTTACAAAGACTCAAAAGAGATTCTTCGCTGCGCTCAGAATGACTGCTTTAAGAGCGCTTTTCCTCGATGCTCAGTTTCGGCGCGCGGCGGACAAAAATCAAGATGGCCAGCGAGACAATGACGCAAAGCCACGCGAACCAGTCACCGAAGCGCACGTAGGGGCTTAGACCCGTGCGGAAACCGTACGGAGCGTCTAGTTCGGTGCGCACGTCGGTCGGGAGCTCCGCGATTACCCGGCCGTACGGGTCGATTGAGGCCGTGAAGCCGTTGTTGGTATCGCGCAGGAGCCATCGCCGGTTCTCAACCGCGCGCACGCGCGCCATCATCAAGTGTTGCGCGGGGGCGGAGGACCGCCCGAACCAGCCGTCGTTGGAAACGTTGATCAGCAGTTGCGCGCCATGCAGCGTATATTGACGGACCTGCGCCGGGAAAATGGCTTCGTAACAGATGAATACGCCGAAGGTGCCTCCCGGCAGCTTCCCTACCCCATAGGAACTGCCTGGCGTGAAATCCCCGATATCGGCGGTGAGGCGGCCCGCGAACCACAACAGGCGCCGGTACGGAACAAACTCGCCGAACGGAACGAGGTGGATTTTATCATAGGTGAAAATTCGCTGGCCCGCGGGGTCTAGAAGTGTGGCTGTGTTGGAAGCACCCCACTTCCCCGCCGCGTCGCGCTTCCAATCGACGATGCCGACAAGAAAATCGCTTGCGGAGTCGCGGGCAATCTTCAGCGCCCGCTGGGAAAAATTCGGGTCCTGCATGCTGAACGGAGCGGGGACTTCCGGCCACACGATCAGGCTGGGGCGCACAGGGGAATCCTGCGCGGCGCCCAC
>JBEKTG010000143.1:0-7975 GCA_049516275.1 Candidatus Acidiferrales bacterium | reverse complement strand
GTTGGGAAGAAACCAGAAGAAGCAGATCCCTCGTCGCTTCGCTCGCTCGGGATGACAACGAAAAACAAAAGATGAAAGTCGTCTACAACTGGGTGAAAGAATTTGTGGGCGTGACGGCGCCGGTGGCGGAGCTGCGCTCGCGGCTTTCGCTGGCGGGCGTGGCGATCGATTCTATCGAGGAAACGGCGGCCGGGCCAGTGCTCGATGCGGAGATTACCGCGAACCGTCCGGATTGCCTGGGGCATTACGGGATGGCGCGGGAGATTGCGGCGATTTACCGGCTGCCAGTGAAGACAGTTGAGCCAAAGCTTAAGGAATCGGCGGATAAGGTCGCGGACGCTACGCTGGTGGAGATCGAAGCCCCGGAGATTTGCGGGCGGTACACGGCGCGGGTGATGCGCGGCGTGAAGGTGCAGCCTTCGCCCGACTGGCTGCGGCAGCGGCTGGAGGCGATCGGCGAAAAGTCGATCAACAACGTGGTGGATGTGACGAATTACGTGATGTTCGAGCTGGGGCAGCCGCTGCATGCCTTCGATCTGGACAAGCTGAATGAGAAGCGGATTGTGGTGCGGCGCGCGCGGGGCGGCGAAAAGATGCGCACGCTCGATGGCGTGGAGCGCACGCTTACGAAAGAGATGGGCGTGATCGCGGACGCTTCTCATGCCGTCGCGATTGCGGGCGTGATGGGCGGCGCGGACAGCGAGATCGGATTCACGAGCCGGAACATCCTGATCGAGGCTGGCTGGTTCGATCCGATCTCGGTGCGGCGCACCTCGAAGGCGCTGGGGCTGCGGACCGAGGCTTCTTACCGATTCGAGCGCGGAGCCGATCCGGAAATGGCGGAACTTGCTTCGCGGCGGGCGGCGGAGCTGATCCAGCAGGTTGCGGGCGGGGAAATTCTGGCGGGAGTTGTGGATGTGTACCCGCACCGGGAAGCGCCGCCGAGGATTCAGACCAGCCGCGGCGATCTGTTGCGGGTGATGGGCGCGGACGTTCCCGACCGCGACATCGAGGAAATTCTTGGGGCTCTCGGGTTCCGTCCCGCTCGCATCGATGCGAACCGCGGGAACACCAATGCCGCCGACGCCGTGTGGCAGTGCGAGCAGCCGTCGTGGCGGCGCGACGTTGCGCGGGGAATCGACCTGATCGAAGAGGTGGCGCGGCATTACGGGTACGACAAATTTCCGCCGAGGCTTCCGCCCGCCAAACAGCCCGCGCACCGGCTGCCTCACGCGGTGGAACTGGACCAACTGCGCGAGAGAATCATCGCGCTGGGCTACCAGGAGATCGTCGAGATTCCTCTGGTGGATGCGCGGCGGGACGAACTGTTCCGCGCGGAAGGCGTAGCCCCTGCGGTAATCGGCAACCCGCTCGCGGAAGATGCGTCGGTGATGCGGTCGAACGGGATCGTGGGCATGATTTCGGCGCTCGAGTGGAATTTGAATCACGGGCAGCGCAATCTGCGGCTGTTTGAAATCGGCAGGAAGTACGAGTTGCGCGACGGCGAGCCGGTGGAGACGCCGATACTTACGCTTGGAGCGACCGGACTGGCGCGCGAGAAGACCGTGCATGAGAACGCGCGCGAGTTTGCGTTTGCGGATTTGAAAGGCGACCTGGATCGCATCGGTGAGCTGGTGGGCGGCTTTGCCTGGGAGGCGGGCGGACCCGGCTGGCTCGCGGGGGGCCGAGCCGCACAGATCGCGCTCGGGGGGACCGCAGGGCTGGGCGTGGCGGGGCAGCTGGCTCGCCGCATCGCCGACCAGCTCAAGCTGCGCCAGGATATTTTTGTGGCGGAGCTGCAGCTCGACCTGCTGCTCAAGGGAATCGAATCCGCGCGAGCCTCGCTGCGATTTGCGCCGATCCCGCGTTTCCCGGCTGTGGAACGCGACTTTTCGCTGGTGCTTTCCGACGGGATTTCCTTCGCGCAAGTCGCCGGGGTGATTCGCGGTCTTGGTATTCCGGAATTGCGGGGCATCGAGGCGGCGGACCTGTTTCGCGGTGGGCAAGTGCCCGCGGGGAAATTCTCGCTGATGATTCGCGTCACGTTTCAGAGCGCCACGGCGACGCTTATGGATGCGCGGATTGGGGAAATTTCATCGCGGATTGTGGGCGCGCTAGAAGGGCAGCTGGGTGCTACGTTGCGGGCGGCTTAAGAACTGGAGGCAGAGGAAGGCTCGCGGAAACTGTTGCGCCTGGGGTGGCAATCGCGGACAATGGCGGCTCATTTGCGGTTGCGGGGAGCGGGCTCGTGAAAATCGATATTTACGATCAGAGTTACAACGTCAATGCGGAAGGGAACGCCGAATACCTGACGGAGCTGGCGGCTTACGTGGATTTGCGGATGCGCGAGGTTGCCGAAGCGGCGCGCACCGTGGATTCGCTGAAGGTTGCCGTGCTGGCGGCGTTGAACATCGCGGACGAGCTGTTTGCGATGCGGGAACGGCAGAAGCAGATCGAAGGGCCGCTGCGCGAACGCGTCGAGAAGTGCGTGGGACTGGTTGAAAGCGCCCTCGAACACACCCACTGACGCTTCGTTGCTTTTTCGGGTACACGGGGACGCAACTGTTTGGCCCTCCGGGGCGTCTACTATATGATTAAGAGGGATGTGGGGCCATCCTGTTTTCGATGCAATACGGCAAATCAATTCGTTACTTTTTTGTTCCGCTAGCAATCCTTGCGCTGCTGGTTGTAACGGCAACGTTTGGGGGCGTGCTGCATCATCATCAGAATTCCACGTCTGAGAACACCTGCCAGATCTGCCATCTGAATCACCAACCGATCGAACGTCCGCTGGCGAGCGATCGCGTTCCGGTGCTGGCGCCCGTAGGGGCGCAGCCGGAGCCCGAGGATTATGAGTTTTCGCCGGGACTGTTGGTCCGCCGCCTGCCCGCCCGCGCACCGCCTGTAGCTTAGTTCTCCTGCTTGTCTCTTGTGCCGCGCTCCGGCACTCCGATCCATTCTCTCCGTTTATGGAAGGTAGAAAGCTTATGCGTGAAATGCGTGTTTGGATTCTGAGTCTTACGCTCGTGGTGTGCCTTGCGGGCATTGCCCACGCTCAATCAACGACACCGCCACAGCCGAGCGCGCCACAGGGGGGAGGCCCACCGTCGACGCCGCCTGCTTCTCCGGCGCAGGTGCTGGCCCAGAGCCCGGGGTCGGTGAAGATATCGCTCGACGACGCGGTGCAGATGGCTCTTCAGCACAACCACAACCTGCTGGCGGCCCGGACCACAATTCAGCAGAGCGAGGCGGAGGAGACTACGGCGAACCTGCGGCCGAATCCTGTGCTCCTGGGCGACGCGCAGTTCCTGCCGTTCTTTCAGCCCAGCCAATTCAGCGGCGATTACCTGGACTATTCGGCACAGTTCGACCTGGGGATCAGCTATCTCTTCGAGCGCGGCAAGAAGCGCCAGCACCGGTTGCAGGCCGCGAAAGACGCGACGGCGGTGACGCGTTCGCAGGTGGCGGATAACGAGCGCAGTCTGACGTTCAATGTGGCGCAGCAGTTCGTCAATGTGGAACTGGCCGAATCGACGCTCGAACTCTCCCGGGAAGACCTCAAAAGCTTTCAGAACACGGTGGAGATCAGCGAGGCGCGATATAAAGCGGGCGACATCAGCGAGGACGACCTGCTGAAGATCAAGCTGCAGATGCTGCAGTTCCAGACGGATGTTTCGCAAGCGATGCTGGCGCGGGTGCAGGGGCTATCCGACCTGCGGCAGCTGCTGGGCTACGAGTCGGTGCCCGCCGACTATGACGTGGCCGGCCAATTCGATTATCAGAAACTGACCGGAAACCTGGAAGACTTCCAGATGAAGGCATTGCAGAACCGGCCGGACCTGCGGGCGGCGGAACAGGGAATCACCGCGGCCAACAGTCAATTTGAACTGCAGAAGGCGATCGGCAAGCGAGACGTGACCGCGCAGGCCAACTACACGCACATCGCGGACCTGAACACGGCTTCGCTTTTCGGCCAGATTCAATTGCCCATTTTCGACCGGAACCAGGGCGAAATCGCGCGCACGCGGTTTGCGATCGGCCAGGCTCAGGAACAGGACAAATTTACGAATGGACAGGTGCTGACCGACGTGCGCGATGCGTACGAAAACCTGCGCACGAACGACGAGATCGTCACGCTCTATCGCTCGGGGTATCTGGATGAAGCGCAGCAGGACCGCGACATCAGCGAATACGCCTATCAGCGGGGCGCGGCCAGCCTGCTGGATTTTCTCGATGCAGAACGCAGCTACCGCGCGACGCAGTTGGCCTACCGGCAGTCACTGGCGTCGTATCTGCTTGCCGTCGAACAGGTGCGCCAGGCCGTGGGAACGAGAAACGTGCAATGAGCAGGATCAGGATGAGGAGCGCCATGAACACTACACAGAGGGCACGTGGCACCAGCGGGTGCAGAGGGGAGATCGGCGCAGCGCTCCTGCTGGCGTGCGCGCTGACGGCGTGCAGTCCGGGCGAGAAGGCGAACCAGATGACGTCCTTCTCGACGCAAGGCTCGAAGTCGCAGACGCCGGAGCTCTTCACGATCCCGCAGGACCAGATGTCGCACGTGCAGGTGGTGACCGTTGCGCCTACCAAACTCGCCCGCACGCTGCGCCTGACGGGCGCGGTGGCTTACAACGCGTTCAAGACGACGCCGGTGATCACGCAGGTGGGCGGGCCGGTGAGCCGAATTCTGCTGGTGCCGGGACAACAGGTGAAACAAGGGCAGCCGATGCTCGAAGTGAGCAGCCCGGATTATTCGCAACTGCTCGATGCGTATCTGAAAGCCGCCGATTCGTTTCGCCTTGCCGACAAGAACTATGTTCGCGCCAAGGATTTGTACGAGCACCACGCGATTGCCGAGCGCGATTTGCAGCAGGCGGAATCCGACCGCACGCAAGCCGACGCGGATCGGAATGCGGCCGAGCAGGGGATGAAAATCCTGGGAATCAAGAATCCGGAGGATCTGGCCAAGGCGCCTTCTTCGGCGCAGATTCCGGTGCTGGCGCCGATCAGCGGAGAAGTGGTGGAGCGGCTGGTGTCGCCGGGGCAGGTAATGCAGGCGGGGACAACGCAGGCGTTCACGATCTCCGATATGAGCACGGTGTGGGTGTTGGCGAACGTCTATCAGAGCGATCTTGCCTACGTACACGACGGCGACGACGTGTCTGTGCAGACGGACGCGTATCCGGACGTATTCCACGGGAAGATTTCGTATGTGTCACCGGCGCTCGATCCGAACACGCGGACATTGCAAGCGCGCATCGTGGTGGATAACAAAGGCGAGAAGCTGAAACGAGACATGTATTGCACCGTAACCGTGACTGCGGGAACTGTGTCGAACGCGATTGCCGTGCCGGACTCGGCCGTGCTGCGCGACGACGAAAATCAGCCGTTCGTGTACGCGGAGGTGGGCGCCACGCAGTTCGGGAGGCGTCCCGTGGACATCGCAGAAAGCCAGAACGGGCAGACGCAGATTACCAAGGGGCTTTCGGCGGGGGACAAGATCGTCGGGAACGGGAGTTTGTTCATCCAGTTCGCCAATTCGTTCCAGCAGTGAGGGCGGCATTGAGAGATTCCACCGAGCGGCAGGCCTACGACGTAAATCGAGGCGCAACATGAAACGCGACATGAAACGTAACTGGGCATGATCCATCATCTGGTCCAATTCGCGCTGCGGCAGAGATTTCTGATCCTGATGCTGATGGTGTTTCTCGTGGTGGGCGGGGCGATCTCGTTCCAGCACATGCCGGTGGACGCGTACCCCGATCTTGCGCCGCCGATGGTGGAGATCATTACGCAGTGGCCGGGGCACGCGGCGGAGGAAATTGAACGGCTGGTCACGCTTCCCACCGAAGTGGAAATGAACGGCGTGCCGAAGATGTCGGTGATGCGGTCGATTTCGCTTTACGGGCTGTCAGATGTGATTTTGACGTTCGATGAGGACACCGACGATTATTTCGCGCGGCAGGTGGTGTTCCAGCGGCTGAGCGAGGTGACTTACCCCACCGGAGTGACGCCGTCGCTTGCGCCGCTCTCGAGTCCGTCGGGACTCGTTTACCGCTATGTGATTCAAAGCCCGGACCGCTCACCGCAAGAGCTGAAAACTTTTGAAGACTGGGTGATCGAGCGCGAATACAAGCAGGTGCGGGGCGTGGCGGACGATTCCGGCTTTGGCGGCACGGTGATGCAGTATCAGGTGCTGCTCGATCCGGCGCGGCTGTATGGGTATCACATCACGGTTCCGACGATTCTGCAGCAGCTGGGAATCAACAACGCCAATGCGGGCGGCGGCTTTTATTCGCAGGGAGGGCAATTCTACTACGTCCGGGGGCTGGGGCTGATTCGCGACACGCGGGATGTGGGCGACGTGGTGATCGGCTCGCAGAATGGCGTGCCGGTGCGCGTGCGGGACGTGGGCGAAGTAACGATCGGCAGCGCGCCGCGCCTGGGCGAATTCGGGTTCAACAAGACGGATGACGCCGTGGAAGGCGTGATCATGATGCTGCGCGGACAGCAGACGCAGAACGTGCTGAAGGGCGTCGAGGAGAAGACCAAGCAGCTCAACGAGCACATCCTGCCGCCGGACGTGAAAGTGCAGCCCTATTACGACCGCAGCGATCTGGTGCGGCTGACGATCGACACCGTCGAACACAACCTGGTGCTGGGGATGGCGCTGGTGCTGATCGTGCTGATGTTCTTCCTGGTGAGCGTGCGAGCCGCGGTGATTGTGGCGCTGACGATTCCGCTGGCGCTGCTGTTTTCGTTTATTTTTCTGCACGCGCGGGGCGTGGCGGCGAACCTGCTTTCGATCGGCGCGATCGATTTCGGGATCATCATCGATGGAACGCTGGTGATGGTGGAGAACATTTTTCGCGAGCTGGGCCTGCGCGAGGGGCAGGAATACGACCTGCAGGAAGTGATTCTGGCCGCGGCGAAGGATGTGGACCGGCCCATCTTCTATTCGGTGGCGGTGATTATCGCGGGATACATTCCCATTTACGCGCTGGGCGGCCCTTCCGGGAAGCTGTTCCATCCGATGGCGGACACAATGTCGATTGCGCTGATCGGGGCGCTGATCCTGACGCTGACGTTTGTCCCGGTGATGTGCGCGTACTGGTTCAAGAGCGGCGTGCGCGAACGGGAGAACAAGCCGTTCGAATGGGTGCGCCGGAAATATATGGGCGAGCTCGACTGGTGCCTCGATCATCCGAAGACGACGATGTTCGTGGCGACCGTGATTTTCGGGCTGACTCTATTGCTGATTCCCTTCATTGGCGGGGAGTTCATGCCGCATTTGGACGAGGGCGCCCTGTGGATTCGCGCCACGATGCCCTACACGATTTCTTTCGAGGAGGCCAGCAAGCTGTCTCCGCAGGTGCGGACGTTGCTGATGAAGTATCCGATGGTGACCGACGTGGGCTCCGAGCTCGGGCGGCCCGATGACGGCACCGATCCCACCGGATTCTTCAACGACGAATTTTACGTGGGGCTTAAACCATATGGAGACTCGGTGTGGAAAACGGGATCGATTCACAATAAGGCCGAGCTGACCGAGGACATTCAGAAACAGCTGAAGTCCTTTCCGGGAATTATTTTCAATTACACGCAGCCAGCCGAGGACGCGGTGGATGAAGCGCTGACTGGATTGAAAAGCGCGCTGGCGGTGAAGATTTACGGGCCCGACCTCAACGTGCTGCAGGACAGGGCACTGGAGATCAAGAGGCGGCTTTCGCAGGTGCCGGGATTTACGGAGCTGACCGTGGTGCGCGAACTGGGGCAGCCGAGCCTGATCATTAACGTGGACCGCGACAAGATCGCGCGCTACGGAATCAACGTTGCGGACGTGGAAGGCATCGTGCAGGCGGCGGTGGGGGGACAAGCGGCCACTCAAGTGATCCAGGGCGAAAAGCTATTCGACCTCGTGGTGCGCATGAAACCGGAATTTCGCGAGAATGCCCAGCAGATCGGCAACCTGCTG